>JAEDGK010000055.1 GCA_016297555.1 Clostridiaceae bacterium | reverse complement strand
AAGGAAGGCATCAACGCTGCTATGAAGGCTGCTGCTTCCGAGTCATTCGGCTACAACGAGGATCAGATCGTTTCTTCAGACGTTATCGGTATGAAGTACGGCTCACTCTTCGATGCTACCCAGACAATGGTTGCAAAGATTGCTGACGATCTCTATGAGGTTCAGGTTGTTTCATGGTATGACAACGAGAACTCCTACACAAGCCAGATGGTCAGAACCATTAAGTATTTCGCAGAGCTTGCGTAATTAACACAAAGCGTTTTCTCAAAGGGTCGGCTCTCTGCCGACCCTTTTTTGAAATATGAGAGGTTTTTATGGATCTTAAACGCCTTGACAAATTAATAGCGCTCAACTGCAATGTATCCAGAAAAGATGCAAGAAAGCTCATAAAAGACGGCGCGGTAACGGTTAATTCACGCCTTGCCGTGCGTGCGGAGGAGCTGATTGATACCGATGCAGACGAGGTCTCTGTAAACGGTTACACCTTTACAGCCAAAGACCATATCTACATTATGCTCAACAAGCCGCAGGGCGTTATCAGCGCCACGCGTGACCCGGCAAAGCCAACCGTTGTTGACCTTATCCCCGACAATCTTAAAAGGCGCAGCATCTTCCCTGCCGGCAGGCTCGACAGAGACACCACGGGGCTTTTAATCATAACGGATGACGGTGCTTTTGCTCACAGAATAATGAGTCCGACGCACCATGTTTTCAAAACCTATCAGGCAGTTCTGGAGTTCCCCGTTGACGAAAATGACATCAGGAAGCTCGAGAGCGGAATTACCCTCGGCGACGGCACGAAATGTCTGCCTGCAAAGGTTAAAAGCTTTACAGTTGACGGACTTCCCGCCGCTGAAATCAAAATTAGAGAAGGCAAATATCATCAGGTTAAGCGAATGTTTTTTGCTCTCGGCAACAAGGTCTTGCAGTTGAAACGGATTCAGATTGGTTCGTTAAAGCTTGACCCCGAGCTTCAACCCGGCGAATGCCGCGAGCTGACCGCCGAAGAGCTGGAGCTTGTTTTTACAGACGAAAATCAGGATTAAAATAAACACATTATCACGGCACTGACGGCATATTCTTTATCAATATGCTGTTTAAACGGAGCGCGATAATGTGTTTGTTGTTTTAAATATGATAAAACCCTGCGACGGATTTTTCGCAAGAGCGAAGCAAAGGAAAGAAATTGCGCACGCTCAGGCGCGCACCTGCCGCAACGAAAAAGGACTTCCTTTTTTCATTCTTAATGTTTTTGAAGAAAAAAGCGGCATTAACTGGGCTTTAACTGCCCAAAAATGCGGCAGATATGCCTCGCGCGTAATTGCGCCGAGAAGCCTCACCCTGCCCGACAGCAGCGCAATTAAAAGATTTGTGCCCTCATTTATGAATTCGCTTTTAATTTTCAACACCGCCGCGGAAATAATATCAATGGCAAAGCTGCCGCCCGAAAAAATCTGCATAACGCTGACCGACAGAACCGCCCTTCACGCTTCAAGAATTTGCAGGCTGCTCCCTCTTGCCGCCTGCGTAAGAGTTGTAACGGCTCAGCCCGAAAGATACGCCGCCGCCTGCTCGCGTGCCATGACCGAATACGGCGCTTCGCTCGTAATCCGTCCATCATATGAGCCATCGCTCAAACCCGACATTGTTATCTGCTGTGACGGAGCGGTCACCTGCGCTATGAGCAACGCTGCAATTTTCACTTCCAAGCGCATAAACTGCGGAAAAATCAGATTTTCGGGCAGCGGTACTCTGCTCACGGCGAAACACACCGAGCTTATACCGCCCTCAATAGATACGGTTGATTTTGCGGGAGCATTAACCGAGCTTTGCGGCAGCAGCGAATATAAATCGTCGGTTTTTTCCGAATTGGATATAAGCTGCTCCGCCTGCGCGGTCGGTCAGCCCGAAAAATGCCTTGAATGTTACTTCAAAAACAGCGTGCCCGAAGCCGCAGTTTCAATAAAAGCTTGACATTACCCTATATATTATATATAATATAGCAGAATGGCAGATTATACCGATTAACTTTTAACCAAAAGGAGATATCTCAAAATGGAAAAACAAACAGTCTTTACCCGTGAGGATTATAACAAGCTCAGCGAGGAGCTCAACAAACTCAAAACCGAGGGAAGAGACGACATTGCCGAAAAGATAAAGGAAGCCCGTTCACACGGCGACCTTTCCGAAAATGCCGAATACGATGAGGCCATGAACGAGCAGGCAAAGCTTGAAGCCGAAATTGCAAAGCTCGAGGCTGATTTGAGAAACGCAAAAATTCTCGACGAAGAGGAGCTTACAACCGAGGCTATCCATATCGGCTCAAAGGTTAAGCTTTACGATATGGAGTATGACGAAGAGGTTGAATACAAAATCCTCGGCAAGAGTGATCTTGACAACGGCATAATCTCTGACCTCTCGCCCGTAGGCTCTGCGATTATGAACAAAAAAGTCGGCGATATTGCCGAGGTTCACACACCCACAGGCAAGGTAATCAAAATGAAAATTCTCGCAATTTCCAAATAAATTTAAAATATGCGGCGATGGGACTCGGGAGCGCAGGCTCCCCCCTGTCGCTTTTTGACATTCCAAGGAAAGGATACAACACTATGTCGGAAGAAAAGAATGTAACCGCCGCTCCCGAAGCGGAACAGGCTCAGGATGTTAACGAGCTCAGACAAATAAGAATAGAAAAGCTCGAGGCTCTTCAGGCGGCAGGCAAAGACCCCTTTACCATCACCACCGCCGAGCAGAGCATAAGCTGCGCGGAAATTGCCGAGCGCTTTGAAGAGCTTGAAAACTCCGATGTTTCGGTCTGCGGCAGAATGATGAGCCGCCGCGATATGGGCAAGGCTAACTTTATCGATATCAGAGACCGCAGCGGCAGAATGCAGGTTTATGTTAAGATTGACGAAATCGGCGAAGAAAGCTTTGCAGATTTCAAAAAATGGGATATCGGCGATATCATTGAGGTTAAGGGCTTTGTTTTCAGAACAAGGCGCGGCGAGGTTTCAATCCACGCCAAGGCTCTGCGCCTGCTCACAAAGTCGCTCCAGCCCCTGCCCGAAAAATTCCACGGACTGACCAACACCGATGTCCGCTACCGCAAGCGTTATCTTGACCTGATTATGAATCCCGAGGTTAAAGACACCTTTGTTAAACGCTCGCTGATTATAAGAGAAATCAGAAGATATCTTGATTCTCAGGGCTTCCTTGAGGTTGAAACTCCCATTCTTGTTGCAAATGCGGGCGGCGCTTCGGCAAGACCGTTTGAAACTCATTTCAACGCTCTCAACGAAGATTTTAAGCTCAGAATTTCGCTTGAACTATATCTGAAAAGACTTATAGTCGGCGGTATGGAAAAGGTTTATGAAATCGGCAGAGTTTTCAGAAACGAGGGTCTTGACACAAGGCATAACCCCGAATTCACTCTTATGGAGCTTTATCAGGCATATACCGACTATAACGGCATGATGGATTTGACCGAAAATCTCTACAGAACGGTTGCTCAGAATGTTCTCGGAACAACCAAAATCGTTTATAACGGCGTAGAGATGGATTTGGGCAAGCCCTTTGAGCGCATAACAATGATTGACGCCGTTAAGAAGTATGCGGGAGTTGACTGGAACGAGGTTTCAACCCTTGAAGAAGCAAGAGCTCTTGCGGACAAGCACCATGTTGAATATGAGGCGCGCCATCAGAAGGGCGATATTCTCAGCCTTTTCTTTGAGGAATTTGCCGAGGAGCATCTCATTCAGCCCACCTTCGTTATGGATCATCCCATTGAAATTTCTCCGCTCACCAAAAAGAAGCCCGGCAATCCCGGCTATGTTGAGCGTTTTGAATTCTTTATGAACGGCTGGGAAATGGCAAACGCCTATTCCGAGCTTAACGACCCGATTGACCAGCGCGAGCGCTTCAAGGCTCAGGAGGCTCTGCTTGCTCAGGGCGATGAGGAAGCGAACACAACCGACGAGGATTTCCTCAACGCGCTTGAAATCGGTATGCCCCCGACAGGCGGCATCGGCTTCGGAATTGACAGAATGTGTATGCTTCTCACCGATTCCTCAGCTATCAGAGATGTTCTTCTGTTCCCCACAATGAAATCTCTTGACGCTGCTCAGAAAGCCGATAATTCATCTGTCAAAGATGATGCTCCCGCCAAAGAAGAGGAGCCGGAAGTTATTGATTTTTCAAAAGTAGTTATCGAACCTCTCTTTGAAGATACGGTTGATTTTGATACATTCAGCAAATCGGATTTCCGCGCCGTTAAGGTCAAGGCCTGCGAAGCGGTAAAGAAGAGCAAGAAGCTCCTTCAATTCACGCTTGACGACGGCACGGGAACAGACCGCACTATATTGAGCGGCATCCACGCTTTCTATGAGCCCGAAGAGCTTGTAGGCAAAACTCTTATCGCTATCGTCAACCTTCCTCCCAGAGCAATAATGGGAATTGAATCCTGCGGTATGCTTCTGAGTGCAATCCATGAGGAAGAGGGAGAAGAAAAGCTTCATCTTCTTATGGTTGACAGTCACATTCCCGCCGGCGCAAAGCTCTATTGATATGAGAATATCCGTTGCACTTGCCGCCTATAAAGGCGAGCAATTTATAGCTGAGCAGCTTGATTCCATCCTCTCGCAGCTCGGCGAAAACGACGAGATAATAGTTTCTGACGATTATCCCGAGGGTAAAACCCGGGATATCGTTCTGAACCTTCAAGCGCAGGATAAGAGAATAAGATATATTGAGGGCAGCGGCAAGGGCGTTGTTAAAAACTTTGAGAACGCTCTCAAAGCCTGCTCGGGTGACATTATTTTTCTTTCGGATCAGGACGATGTCTGGCTCCCCGATAAAGTTGAAAGCGTAATGGCTGAAATAAATTCGGGCGCAGACCTTGTGCTTCACGACGCCTCCGTTACCGACGGCAAGCTCAATATTATCAAACCTTCTTATTTCTCCGTTATCGGTTCAAACCTGTCTTTCTGCGGCAATATTATCCGAAACACTTTTGTAGGCTGCTGTATGGCTTTCAGAAGGCAGGTTCTGCTTGACGCACTCCCTTTCCCCGAGGGGCTGCCGATGCACGATTGGTGGATTGCTCTGGTTGCTCTCAAAAAGCACCGCAAAGCGGTTCTGCTCCGTAAACCTCTTATTCTGTGGAGAAGACACGGCGATAATGTTACGGGCGGCAAAACCACTCTTTCTCAGAAAATCCGCTGGAGAATAAAGATTATTTTATCTTTGGCAAGTATAAAGTAAATTTTCCAATATGTGCCTTGGAAAGGAAAAATGAATAAATGAACAAAACCATAACCGGCTGCATAGTGACCTATAATAACATTGCAACCATTGACAATGCTCTGGGCTCACTCTTTAAATGCACCGAAGCTCCGTTCCACCTTTTTGTGGTTGACAACGGCTCCACAGACGGAACAGTTGAGCATATCGAAAAGCATTATCCCGAGGTTACGCTGATACGAAGCAACTCAAACATAGGCTTCGGCTCAGGGCATAACCTGGTTATTGATCGGCTTGATTCCGATTATCACGCGATAATCAATCCCGACATAATAGTTAAAGACGATGTTATTTCAAAACTTTCGGAATATCTTGATTCAAATAAAGATGTGGGAATGGTTTCGCCCGAAATCAGATTTCCCGACGGCAGGCTCCAAATTCTCGGCAAAAGAAATCCACGCCCCTGCTATCTCGCGGCAAGCAGAATGAGGGGCAGCGGAGAGCCGGGAAAGCTTCTTCGCGAATACGCAATGATGGATCACGATCTCTCAAAGCCCATCGATATTGAAAATGCTACGGGTTGCTTTATGTTTATCAGAACCGAGCTTTTCAAAGAAATCGGCGGCTTTGATGAACGGTATTTTATGTATTTTGAGGATTGCGACTTAACCCGCGAGGTTAATTCAAGATGCAGAACGGTTTATTACCCCGGAGCAACCGTCTATCACGAATGGGGCCGCGAATCCAAAAAGAATTTCAAGCTAAAGCTTGTTCAGATTAACTCTATGATGCACTATTTTGCCAAATGGGGTTTAAAATAACAGGCGGAAACGGAAAATTATGAAATACTTTAAGAATTTTTACAAATACAGATATCTGCTTTATGAGATAGTCCGCAAAAACATAAAGCTGCAATACAGAAATTCCGTGCTCGGTATTTTCTGGACCTTTCTTCAGCCGCTGCTCACAACGCTCGTGCTTGTTATGGTATTCAGCAATGTTTTCGGCTCCCGGAACGCATCAGTGCTCAACTATCCGATATATCTTCTCTGCGGCAGACTGATTTACGAATTCTACACGCAGTCAACCAAAAGGGCTATGCGCTCCATCAGAAACAGCGCCTCCGTTATTAAAAAAGTATATGTTCCGAAATACATTTATCCGCTTTCAAATGTTATTTCAACCTTTGTAACATTTTTAATCTCTCTCACGGTGCTTGCCTGCTTCATAATTTATTTTTACTTCTTTTCGGACAAGCAGCCGCACATTACACCTTATATTTTTCTCTCCCCCGTTCCGATACTTATTTTGCTGGTTTTGTGCGTGGGAGTCGGTCTTATTCTGAGCACTCTTGAGGTATTCTTTAAGGATGTTGAATATCTCTATGAGGTTTTCTGTATGCTGCTCTTTTATATGACCCCGATTTTTTACAGCGTTGACCAGCTTAATATTACAAACAAATTTTTTAAAATGGCTCTTATGGCAAACCCGCTCTACTCCATAACAAATATGTTCAGGAGCTGTGTGCTTTACGGCGAAATGTTCAAAACCTCGTGGCTGCTGTATTCGCTCGGCTTCAGCCTGCTGACGGTTATAATCGGTCTGTGGGCGTTCTATAAAAATCAGGATAAATTCATCCTTCACATCTGACCCTGTCTTTTTTTGGAAAGGAACATTTTATGAGCAAACCTGCAATAGTTGTTGACCATATGAGCATGATGTTCAATCTTAACAAAGAAAAGGTTGACAACATAAAAGAATATTTTATAAAGCTTGTTACAAGAAAGCTTCATTTTACCGAGTTCTGGGCGCTCACCGACATCAGCTTTACCGTTGAGAAAGGTGACAGAGTCGGCGTGCTCGGCTTTAACGGAGCGGGCAAATCCACCCTGCTTAAAGTTATCTCAGGCGTTTTAAAACCCACAAAGGGCAGCGTTAAAGTCAACGGAGTTATCGCTCCGATGCTTGAGCTTGGTGCCGGATTCGATATGAATTATTCCGGAAAAGAAAATATTTTCCTTTACGGCGCCACAATGGGCTATCCCAGAAAATTCATTGAGGAAAAATATGATCAAATCGTTGAATTTTCCGAGCTGAAGGATTTTATTGAAGTGCCCGTCAAAAATTATTCCTCAGGCATGAGGGCAAGGCTCGGCTTTGCAATCGCAACCGCCGTTGAGCCCGAAATCCTTATTCTTGACGAAGTGTTATCCGTCGGCGACGCAAAGTTCAGAAAAAAGAGCGAGGCTAAAATCCGCTCAATGTTTGACAAGGGAATAACGGTTTTATTTGTTTCCCACAGCACGGAGCAGATTTTGAACATCTGCAACAAGGCTATAATTCTTGACCACGGAAAGCTTATCGCTCAGGGCGACGCAAAGGAAATATGCAATAAATACAACGAAATGGTAAAATCAAAGTAACCGAAAGGAATGAGACATATGGTTTTTGCCGCAGTTTTCGCGGGCGGCATAGGAAGCCGCATGGGCAATTCAGACACTCCGAAGCAATATCTGGAGCTTGGAACAAAGCCCGTTATCATTCACACAATCGAAAAGTTCTTTATCAATGAAAAAATAGACGAAATTATTGTTCTCTGCCCCAAAGCATGGGTGGCTCACACGCAGGATCTTATAGGTAAATATCTGCCGTCGGGCAAAAAAATCAGCGTTATCCCCGGCGGAGCCACACGAAACGGCACTCTTGAAAACGCCATCGAATTCATTGAAAATAACTATGAAACCGATGAAAAAACCGTTATCGTAACTCATGACGCCGTAAGACCGTTTCTGACTCACAGAATAATTGAGGAAAATGTTGAAGCCGCTTTGAAATACGGCGCGTGCGACACGGTTATACCCGCAACGGACACCATCGTTGAAAGCGAAAACGGCAAAATGATATCCTCAATCCCCGACCGCAGTAAGATGTATCAGGGGCAGACCCCGCAGTCATTTCGCCTGAAAGAGCTTGAAAGAGTTCTTTCAAGCCTGAGCGATGATGAAAAAGCGATACTCACCGATGCTTGCAAGATTTTCTCCATTAAAAACAGAGAGGTCTATATGGTCAGCGGCGAGGTGTTCAACATCAAAATCACATATCCCTATGATTTAAAGGTTGCCCACACTCTCCTGAAAGGCAAGGATTGCAATGATTAATGCAGTTTACAGGCTCGTTGCACCGGGCATGATTGATATTGCCTGCACCGAGCCGGATATTAAAAACAGCGTCATCTGCCGCCCTCTTTATCTTTCAATCTGCAAGGCGGATCAGCGTTATTACCTCGGCAACCGCAGCCGCGAGGCTTTAAAATCAAAACTCCCTATGGCGCTCATTCACGAATGTGTTGCAAAGGTTGTTTTTGACCCTACGGGCAATTTCAAACCCGGCGAGCTTGTGGTTCCCGTGCCGAATACTCCGATGCAGGAAGATGACATTATTGCCGAAAATTACCGCCCGACAAGCCGGTTTTGTTCCAGCGGATATGACGGCTTTTTGAGGGATTATATTGATATGCCGCCCGAGCGTCTTGTGCGCGTTCCCGAGGGGCTTGACCTTAAAATCGCTTCATTCAGCGAGCTGATAAGCGTTGCCGTTCACGCCGTTTCACGCTTTGAAAGATTTTCTCACGCGCGCAAAAACGCAATCGGAATTTGGGGCGACGGCAATCTCGGCTTCATCACCGCTCTGATTTTGAAAGCGGTTTATCCCGACGCCAAGCTTTATATTTTCGGAACGGTTTATGAAAAGCTTGCCTATTTTGCATTTGCCGACGGTGCTTTTCATGTTGACCACATTCCCGAGGGAATAAAGGTTGACCATGCGTTTGAATGTGTCGGCGGAGAAGCGTCCCGCTTTGCGATTGCTCAGATAATCGATTTGATAAATCCCGAGGGCGCAATTTCTCTTATGGGAGTGAGCGAAAGCTTTATCGGCATTAACACGCGAATGGTGCTTGAAAAAGGGCTTTGCCTTTTCGGCTCAAGCCGAAGCGGCGTTGCCGATTTCAAGCGGACAATGGAGCTTTTGGAGAAAAACCCTAAAATTCCCGCTTATCTTGAAAACCTTATCGGTGCGGTTGTTGAAATCAGAAGCATTGCGGATATTCATTCGGCGTTTGCTCAGGATATCAGCCGCCATTTCGGGAAAACTGTTCTTAAATGGGAAAAGTAATACAAAACCATTAATATTTTAAGGATTATAATATATATGAAGATATCGGTTATTGTTCCCGCTTATAACAGCGAAGCCTTTCTGCGTGAAACGCTTGACTGCCTGATTAATCAAACATTAAAGGACATCCAAATAATCGTTGTCAATGACGGCTCGACGGATTCAACCGCCGATATAATTGAAGAATACGCCGCAAAGCACCCGAATATTTTGCCTGTTTATCAGGAAAACGCGGGTGTTTCCGCTGCAAGAAACAACGGAATTGCGCGTTCCGAGGGTAAATACACAATGTTTCTTGACAGCGACGATTTGATAACCGAGGACACTCTTGAAAATGTTTTCGCCGCTCTTGAAAAAGCCAATGCGGATATGGCAGTTTTCAGGGTTATGCGATTCGGCTTCGGCGGCGAGGAATACAATCCGATTGTTGAGGCTTTGGCAAAGGAAAGCGAAATCAACTGCTTTGACAAACGCCTGCTTTGGAATTTCCTTGTGGCAAACAAATGCTACCGAACCGATATGCTGAAAAACAGCGGAGTGCGCTTCCCCGCCCTCAAATACAGCGAGGACGGCGCATTTCTGATGCAGTTTATTTATAAGGCACGCCCGAAAATCACGGGCGTTTACTCAGCGGTTTTGAAATACCGCCGCCACACGCCGAGCGAAGGGTTATCGGTCAGCCAGCGCGTAAATCTGAGCCTTGCCGAGGATTTTACTCAGGCGCACGCAATCGTTTACCGCGCGGCGCAGGAGGCTCTCGGCAGCTCAAAGCCCGATTATCTTCAGGAGATAATTTATAAAAACTATTTTGCGCTCATCACGGAGTTTTACCGCCTGCTTTGGAACGGCGATGATGAAACTCTTGCCTTTATCGGCAAACAAAGCGATGAGCTGAAAGCAAAGATGACTCCCGAAACGCTGAAAAAATGCCAAAACGCCGTAAGGGATATCGGCAAGCCCCTTTTCAGCAAGGCTGAAATCGCCGAAAATCCGATTGTAAGCGTTATTGTCAAAAACTGCTCCGAAGAATTTTTAAGCGCGCTTTATTCACAGTCAATGCCTGTTTTTGAGCTGATTGCTCCCCAAAGCGCAAACGCTCCCGAGCGTGAAAATGTTACCGTTTTACCCGATAAAGGCTTCTCAAAAGAAGCCAAAAAGCGGGCAAAAGGAGCTGTCAAAATTTTCCTCAGCGGCAAAAAAGCTCTTGATTTGCGCTTTTTAAAGATTGTTTCCATACTAAAAAAGTCGCGCAAATTCGGCGCTTTTCCCGATTTTATGATTAAACTCGGCGCTTTGCTGTTTCTTAAAATAAAAAGATAGCGGTGGTCGCTTTGAAAAAGCTGTTTTATTCTCTCTATGCGCTCTTTTTCAATATGAGCCGCATTTTTCCCGTTAAACAAAACCGAATTGCCTTTGTAGCTCCTCACAACGGCGGCGACAAGGATTCTCTCGGTATTCTCCGCTCCTTTGCCGAGGAACGGGGTGAATATGAAATCGTAACAATTTCAACGCAGGCTTTAAAGCTTGATTTTTCTGGCTTTGCGGCTTTCATTTCATCTTGCGTAAGAGCGGCAGAATTTTTCACTCTGAAAGCAAATCGCCTTGCCACGGCAAAATATGTTTTTTTGAACGATAATTTTATGCCGATGGCTTCGCTGAAATTCAGCCCCGAAGCGGTTGTTGCTCAGCTTTGGCACGCCGAGGGAGCCTTTAAAAAATTCGGGCTTGACGCCCCTCTGACCGCAGATGTGCGCGAGCGCGAAAAGAAGTGCTCCGAGCGGCTTGACTTCGTTATCTGCTCTTCAAAAAATGTTGCTCCGATTTATGCTCGGGCTTTCGGAGTGCCCGCCGAAAAGGTTTTACCTCTCGGCTCGCCGAGAACCGATTATCTTCTCGGCAGAAAGGACGCCGAGGCAATCCGCGCGGAATTTGACCGTGTTCATCCCGAATGTAAGGGCAAAAAGCTTGTGCTATATGCTCCGACCTTTCGTGATGACCCCGAAAAAGACAAAAATCTGCTTAACAGACTTAACATAGATTTGTTTGAGCACGAGCTTGGCGGCGAATACGCTCTGCTCGTTAAGCTCCATCCGCAAATCAATTCCTCATGCGTGCCGAGCGGCGCGATTGATGTTACATCGGGTTACCCGATAAACGACCTCACTCTGATCTGCGATATTCTGATAACCGACTATTCATCGGTTTGCATGGATTTTGCTCTGCTCTCCAAGCCCTGCGTTTTCTTTGCCTTTGACCTTGAAGAATACGAGAAGGAACGCTCCTTTTATTTTGACTATGAAAGCTATGTCCCGGGAACGGTCGCCTATGATTTTCCGCAGGTTATTGAGGCAATAAAAAATCCCCGAAACGATGAAGAAAAGCTTCGCCGCTTCAGAGATTTCAACTTTGATTATATTGACCGTGAAAACACCCGCAGGATTTTTGAAACGGTTATTTCAGCCAACTCAAAATAAGCTCGACCGCTCTTTGCGTTGACGAGCCGTCACAGGCGCTCATCTGCTCTTTTCTGAATTTTTCAATTCGGGAAACGGGCGGATTTTCTTTTGCCTGTCTGACAGCCGAAATAAGGTTCTCGCTCTCGGTAACCGTCTCGCCCGGCAGGTCATCGGGAAATTTAAGATAAAAACCGCGCTCATATTCCTTGTAATCGGGGCAATAAAATACCATCGGCACATCGAGCAGGCAGGCATCGTAAATAACCGATGAATAATCGGAAATCAAAACATCGCAAGCCGCCGTCAGCTCAAGCGTTGATTCATCGGAAAGGTCAATAATATTGGTATATTCGCCGCCGCAAAGCTTATAATCCATAATCGGATGGCGGCGGATAACAAACATCTCATCGCTCCGAAGCTCGCCACTGAGCCTTGCCCAATCAATCTGCGGGTCATAAACAATCTTGTTGCCCTTAATCTCCCTGAACGTGGGGCAATAAAGATAAATCTTCTTGCCGCGAAGCTCGGGATGCCTTTCAAAAACTCTGTTTCTCATCTCAGAAGAGCCGTTAATCAGAAAATCCGTTCTCGGCAGCCCGATAGGCAGGCAGACCTCCTCACCTATTCCGAAAGCTCCCGCAAAATATTTTCTGCAATGCTCCGAGGTTACGGCAACGGCAGAATACTGTGAATGAGTGGCAATTTCCTCCGCCCTTTTAAGGCGCGACGGTGCGTCAAGCCCGAATTTTTTAAACGCTCCGCAGGCGTGCCAAAGCTGAAAAAGCTTTTGACCCTCTCTGAGCTTTATAACCCGCATATAGCGCACATAATCATCGGTAACGATAACCCTGCTTGTGAGCAGATAATAATAGGCAAGCGGTTTAATCTTTACGGAATGAGGCAGCATATGGGCAAAAATCACTTTTTTTGCGTCCAAGGCGTCATACACCGCCTTGCTGTTATCGAGCAGCTTTCCGTCGGCTCTTATAGTAAAAAACAGCACCCTGTTTCTGAGCGGCAGATGCCTGCAAACAAAGCACCAAATCCGATTGAAAAGCTCAAGAATTCTGCGCCTCGTTTTGGGACTCATCAATTTTTTCAGCAGGTTTTTCATCACTAAGCCTCCGATATATTATTATCGCTCTGTCATTTTAGTATAGTTTTTTTAACAGCAATGGAATATGTCTGAAATACAATATCTCACGCACAT
>JAEDGK010000159.1 GCA_016297555.1 Clostridiaceae bacterium | reverse complement strand
CCGTCCTACTCCGATTTATAACCCAAAAGTTGCGTTAACTTTTGTAACACGGGTAACATAGGTAATATAATCAGGGCAAAGGTAAATTAAAATTTATGGAGGTGTTTTAAAACGAATAAAAAACAGCTATACGCAGCACAGGCAGCAATGATTGATTGGTTATCTGATCCTCATGAGTTAGGAAAAAAGCCGTTCAAAATTGAATGTGCAGATGAATTTGATTATAATGATATGCATTACTACATTTTCAAATTCAAAGCGGGGTTGCTTGGCAAATGGCTTGTTGGCGTTTGCGGTGGCTTTGAAGATGATGATTTAGAACCATGCGGACATATTTTCAGCAATATGCAAGAATATAATGAGGAAACTGCAAAAAATGAATGTATTGCAATGGTTGAAAAAATCATGGCATACTGGAAAGAACAATCTGATAAATATGATAACCTATAATACAAAATTTCAATTCGCAGATAAAACACTTATTAAAAAACAAGCATCCGCATACAACCGTGCGGATGCTTAAATTTTTATCTGCGGGCGGCTTCTTCAAACGCCTTCTTTTCTTTTTCCATTTCCTCCAGCATTTTCAGAGGAGTCCACTTGCAGTTATGCTGAGTTAAAACAGCTTTGTAATCTATCACGGCTTTGTTTTTTCTCAGCGACATCAGAACTTCTTCAAGCCGTCTGCCCGCAATTCCGCAAAGGACTATCATGCTTTCCGCAGGAAGCTCTCCGTTATAGCCAAACTCGCCCTCACCGTTGATTATATCTTCAAGCGCAGAATTATATTGCTCGGCGCTCACCTGCTGAAACTTTATCTTCATCACAAGAGCGGTGCGCTTGACTGCCGAAAGCGACTGCTCCGAAAGATTGAATAAAAGTATTTTTTCCATAGCGTCCTCCGTGTTTATATAATCAGGCTGTCGAGCACTGCCTCGGCTTCGCTGAA
The DNA here is from genome assembly GCA_016297555.1 of Clostridiaceae bacterium. Classification (GTDB taxonomy): domain Bacteria; phylum Bacillota; class Clostridia; order Oscillospirales; family Acutalibacteraceae; genus CAG-177. The sequence goes on along the minus strand of JAEDGK010000159.1, from coordinate 1,447 downwards.
CTCCTTGTCGGAATTGAATCTCGGAATTCTTTTCAGAAGCTGACCGTAGAATTTCTGCTCAGCCTCCTGCTCCTTCACCTGCTGCTCCGCCTGATACTCAACATATTTGCGTTTAAGTTCAAGCAAAAACTCGTCCTTTGTGTATATTCTTAGCTTATCAAGCCCGAGCAGGGCGGCAAATTCTTCAAGCTGCTCCACAGCCTGCGCTCCGAACTCAACCACCATATCTCTGAAAACGCCTTTTTCAAAATAGAAGCGTCTGCCCGAAAGATAGCCGAATGCCTTGCGCGCGTCAAGATAGCCCATCTTCATCCGTTTTTCGTGTATATCCTCGCCGAAATCAAACGCCGCTCCGAGGTCGTCGATGTCATAAGGTCTTATATAGATAATCTCCGCGCCCGAAAGATCCGTTCTGTGACCCAAGCCCTTGCGCGTTGCGATATCAACAACTATCATTCGGTCATAGCCGTTTTTGCGAAGCATTCCCATGGGCGCGTTGTCATAAACGCCGCCGTCAAGGAATTTTTCTCCCTCGGGTCCGATTTTACTCACTCCCGGAACCTTTGAAGAAGCGAGCAGGTAGTCAAGGAGCTGACCCTCCGGGATTTTTTCAATAAATATTTCAAGCGGCGTCATTTCCGAAAGCAGAAATGTTACCATGCCGAAATTAACAGATGACTCCCTCACCTTTTTTTCATCAATAAACCGCTCAAGAAGCTGCTTTGTCGGCGACGCGTCAATGCCGCCGTTTTTAACGATTTCTTTAAACAGCGCAGGGAAATTTTTATAGCTGAAAAGATTTTCGGGGTCGCGCAGCTCCTCAGAAATTTTAACTCCCTTGTCAACAGAAGCGCAATTCCAAAGCTCAACCGCCTCGTCATAGCTGTCGGAAGCTATCAGAGCGCCGTTGATTGAGCCTATTGAAACACCTGCAACGGCGGAAAATTTAATTCCCAGCTCTCTCATTGCTTTCCACGCGCCGAGCTGATAAGCGCCCTTTGCTCCACCGCCCGCCAAAACAAGGCCGTATTCTCTCAAAGAAATCAACTCCCCTCAGTTTTAGGAATATATTTTATCATATTTTCTCCGCTTTTGCAAACATTGGTTTAAAAAATATTGACTTTCTCCGAAATCGGAGATATGATTTTTGTAAATCAAAAGCAAAGGAATGACAACAGAATGAAAATACCCGCTTGCGTTGAACAGAGAATTAAGGAATACTCCGAAATAATAGAAAAATTCAGCCCGAAGCTTGCCCGCCTTTATGCCAACTGCTGCCCGAACACTCTCGAAACAGCCACCGAGCCTATGGATGACGGCTCCGTTTTTGTGCTCACGGGAGATATCCCCGCCATGTGGCTCAGGGATTCAACCGCCGAGGTTTCGCATTATATTCCCCTTACCGCCGAAAGCGAAGAAATGCGCCGCCTGATAAAAGGCGTTATCA
>JAEDGK010000054.1 GCA_016297555.1 Clostridiaceae bacterium | reverse complement strand
CCGATTTTTCCGTGCTTAGCCTCATATTCCTCAATCGAGTTTCTGATAAGAATAAGTATCTGACTGTTTGCCGAGCGACCCTCATAATCGGCAACAATATGGAGCTTATTAAGCATTTCCTCATCAATGCGTATGGACAAGCTTTTGACGGCCATAAAAATTTACCTCCGAATAAATATATTATGGCTTTATTTTATGTTTAATCTGTGTTATAATGTGCAAAGTAAATACAAAACATATTCAAAATATGTTTAAAAAATCAGCCGCTCCGAAAAGGAACGGCTGAAAACAATCATTTAAAAAGTCCTGTCTTTCTTATTCCGTAATAAACGGGGATTCCGCCCGCAAGGCAAACGGCAAGCTCTCCCGCTCCGACCTCAAGTGCGGAAATCGCAAAAGCCGCAAGGCTCGGAGCTTGGCTCGGAAACAGAAATGTTATTTCCGCTCCGACAATTATCGCATTGAACACAACGGGCATAAGCAGAGAAAGCAGGGGAAAATTTTTGATTTTTACATTTCTCAGCAGCCTTGCAAAAATCGCCGCCGCCAGCGTTGCCGCCGAACCGAAAACGATGTCCCACACGCCGAAAGGGCTTGTGATGTTGCCGAGAACACAGCCGACCGTAAGGCCGGGAATTGCCGCGGGGGTGAAGACCGCAAGAATTGTCAGCGCCTCGGAAAAGCGGAACTGGATTGGTCCGTAGGCTATTCCGAGCAATGCGCTCAGATAGGTTGCGGCGGCATAAACTGCCGCAATCATTGCACCCTGAACGAGATAGACGAGTTTTTTGTTTTTCATTTTTCATGCTCCTTTTTGCTGCCAAGCAGCGCCTTAGTTTTGTTTGGCATTGAGCGGATGCCTGTCAGGAAGGTTTCGAACTGACATTTTGCTCTCTATTTAAAGATACTCGGCAAGCGCTTTCAGATTTTTAACGGCAACGCTTGCTTTTATATCTGATTTTTCGTATTCCTCGGGAGTTGTAACTCCGCTGAAAACAAGAGCGCAGGGAATTGAATGATTTGCGCCGATTGCAATATCGGTTGCAAGGCGGTCGCCCACAAAGGCAAGCTCCTCACGCTCACAGCCGAGCATATCTGTTATATAATCAACGGTTGCGGTCATCGGCTTTCCGAGAACAACGGGTCTTTTGCCGGTTGAAGCCGCAAAAAGCTCAATCATTGAGCCTGTGTCGGGCATATAGCCGTCGGCAGTCGGGCAGTTAAGATCGGGGTGAGTGGCAAGATAAACCGCGCCCGCATCTATATATCTGACCGCGTCCCAGATTTTTTGATATGTCAGCGTGGTATCAAAGCCCAGCACAACTATATCCGGATTATCGCTTACAAGATTGATGCCCGCCTTTTCAAAATCGCCCGTTAAACGCTCGTTGCCGAGCAAAAAAACTCTTTTGCCGGGATAATTCTTGTTAAGATAAGCCGCCGCAACATGAGATGAAATAATTACCCTGTTTTCATCAACGGGGAAGCCCATTTTTTCAAGCTTATTTCGGCAGACCTCAACATTATTTGATGAATTATTAGTAAAAAAATAAAAATCTCTGCCGCTTTCACGCAGCTTATCTATAAAATCCTTTGAGCCGTCAATAATATTTCCGTCAAGATAAAATGTGCCGTCCATATCAATTATGAAATATTTTGTTTTATCGAAAATACCGCTTTTCATTTTTATGACCGTTCCTTATAAAATTTTTGTGCCAATGCAGCACATTTTATGAAATCCCCGAAAAAACCCTGTATAATTATTCTGTTAAGAGCTTTTATGCCCGTAAAATGCAGATAAGGAGAGTAAAAATGAAAGAGTTTTTGGGAATTAACCCCGATGCACTCGGTGCCGTGCTGAAAAAGCACAGGCGGCAGCACTCGCTGACCCAGCAAAAAGTTGCGGAAAAGCTCGGCATAGAGAGGTCAACCTATGCAAAATACGAAACAGGCAGAAAGCCCGAAGTTGATGTTCTGATAAGGCTTGCCTCATTTTACAATATGACGATTGACGAACTGCTTTCGGATTTTTTCAAAGACAGCTCCGAAAACATAACTCCGATTGCCGTTATTAATTCTCCTAAGTCATCGGGAATAAACGATGAGGACTTGCTTCCGCTTTCAGAAAACGAAATAAAGCTTTTGCTCATTTACCGAAACAGCATACGCAAGAATGTTATTCTTGAAAAAGCCGCCGAGGTTCTTAAAATGGAAGAACAAATGAGATTTAACGAAGATTAAATCCGCTCTGCATATTTATGCCCCCTGCCGAAAAGCAGAGGGCTTTTTTATTTGCTTTATTATTGCTGTGCGGGAGGTTCAATTTTGCCCGTTACGTTTCTGATGTTGGCGCGCGCAGTCTGGATTTCGTTAAGGCTGGTTGAAATAGCCTCGTCGGCGGTTTTCATAATATCCTCAATAAAATCGCCTGCGGCAATTCTGATTTCGGCAGACCACTTGTTTGCCTTGTCAATCGCTTCGTCGGAGCGGCGTCTTGCGTCCTCAATGGTTCTCTCCGCCTGCTCGGTTGCGGCGTTGACGATATTTTCCGCCTGAGCCTTTGCGCCCGCGATTGTTGAGGCAGCGTCCTCCTGAGCGGTTTTTGCTATTGACTCCGCCGTTGCCTTTGCCTGAATAACGATTTCGCTGCTGTCAACCATAGCCGCCGCTTCAAGCTGAGCGTTGGCTCTGATTATCTTTGCGTCCTCATTGGCGGTGTTGACAATCTGCTTTGCCTGCGCCTCCGCCTCGGCAACCTTGTTCTTTGTGTAATCCTCGGTTTTAAGGACAAGAGTTCTGACCTTATCCTCGGCAGTCGAGATAAGTGCTCTGGATTTTTCCTGAGCGCCCGTAACCGCGTTAACAGCCTCGTCCTTTGCCTTGATGAGAATATTGTTTCTGTCGGCAACGATGGCTCTCGCCTGAGTAATCTCATTCGGGAGATTAAGGCGGATATCCTCGATAGCCGTCTTTATCGCCTTGGCGTCAACTCCTATTTTGTTTGACAGAGGCACCTTTGACCCCGCTTCGATAATATCTTCAATCTGATCAAGTAAGCTCTCAATGTTCATTTTGAAAACCTGTTCCTTTCCTTAATTCGTTTGATTATGTCATCGCAAACCTGCTCGGGCACAAATTCGCTGATATCTCCGCCGAACTCACAAACCTGCTTTACAACGCTCGATGAAAGATACATATTTTCCGCATTAGCGGTGACAAAAACTGTTTCAAGCTCAGGATTAAGCTTTTTATTTGTTAAAGCCTGCTGAAATTCGTATTCAAAATCCGAAACGGCTCTCAGGCCTTTAACAACGGCGCACGCTCCTTTTTTATTTGCATATTCCGCGAGCAAGCCGCCGTACATTTCAATTTCAACATTTTCCGTGTCGGTAAGGCTTCGCCTTAAAAGCTCAACCCTTTCCTCTGCGGTAAAATAGCTGTCCGGCTTATGGTAATTAACCATAACAACCACAACAACCTTATCAAAAAGCTTTGCCGCCCTGTGAATTATGTCAACATGACCTATGGTCACGGGGTCAAAGCTGCCCGGGCAGATTGCCGTTTTCATATAATCAGTCCTTCCGATAAACGGTTACCGCCGTTTTGCCGTATTTATATTCTTTTTGCTTTGTAAGTCCGTTTGGCTCGTCTGCAAGCGTTTCTCCGAAAGGATGCTCACAAATCACAAGCCCTCCCTGCGCCATGCGGTCACCGACTTTATCAAGCGCCTTTTGGAGCAGACCCGTGCCGTATGGCGGGTCAAGAAAAGCAATGTCAAAAACCCTGTCGGTCATAGTCAGAAATGCCGCGGAATCGGTTTGAAAAACCGAAGCCTGAGAATCAAGCCTTGTTTTTGCAAGGTTTTCTTTAACAACTTTTATTGCGTTTTTATCCGCATCAACAAAGACCGCGCTCTGCGCTCCCCTGCTGAGAGCTTCAATTCCGAGCTGACCCGAGCCTGCAAAGAGGTCGAGAACCCTGCGACCCTCAATTTCAAACTGAATGATGCTGAAAACCGCTTCTTTTACCTTATCGGTTGTGGGGCGGACATCTCTGCCCTCAAGCGTTTTCAAAGTCATTCCTCTTGCCGAACCGGTTATTACTCTCATTTAACGCCCTCCGCGAAGCGCAAGCTTCGTTAATATATCACTTTATTATCGCACTAATCACGATTGAATGTCAAGCCCAAATGTTAACAAATGGAAAAAAAGTTGTAAATTCAAGCCTTTCAAGCATTATTTTGACCGTGAAATGCCTCAAAAACCGCCTGAGCCGCAATTTTATTCATTCCTTTTACCGCCGCAAGCTCCTCAACGCTCGCCTGAGAAACCGCCTTTACCGTTTTGAAATGCCTTAACAAAGCCTTGCACCTGCTCTCGCCTATTCCGTTTATCGAAGTAAGCGATGAGGAAAGCGACGCTTTTTTTCTGCGGTTTCGGTGATACTCAACGGAATATCGGTGAACCTCCTCCTGAATGGTGGAAACGAGCGTAAACGCCGCCCGCTTTGAGGTCAGCGAAAGCTCGTCGCCCGAGCAGGCAATCGCGCGTGTGCGGTGGTGAGAATCCTTAACCATACCGAAAAGCGGAATGTCAAGACCGTATTTTTCAAGCACGGGCTTGACCGCATTGACCTGACCGCTGCCGCCGTCAAGCAAAATCAAATCGGGCAGTCTGCCGAAGCCCTCGCCGCTGTCCTTTTCCTCAAAATAGCGCAGTATTCTGCGCTCTATGACCTCTGCCATAGAGGCATAATCATCCTGCCCCGTGAAACCCTTTATGGCAAAGCGGCGATATGATTTTTTGAACGGTGCGCCGTCCTTAAAGACGACCATTCCCGCAACATTCTCGCTGCCCGCCGTGTGTGAAATATCGTAAGATTCTATGAATTTCGGCGGGGATTTTAAACCGAGAAGCGTTGCCAGCTCATCAAGAGCCGCCGTCGCCCTGCCCGTTTTGCCCAGATATATTGCAAGCTTCTGAGCGGCGTTTGAGCGGCACATTTCAACCAAGGAATGTTGTTCCCCTCGCTGAGGACAAACCGCCGCAACCTTTCTGCCCGCAAGTGAGGAAAGCCATTCGCAAAGCACATCGCTGTCGGCAATTTCGCCGTCAACCGTTATCCTTCTCGGCACGAAATCACGCATTGAATAATAGCTTCTGAGCAGCTCGTGCCTTGCCTCGGGCATATTCTCGGGCGCGTCAATGATGAAATCCTCATTGTCATAAAGCCTTGAATTTCTAAATCTTATAACCGAAAGGCACGCCTTTTCTTCCGAGCAGACCACGGCAAAAACATCCTGCTCCTCAACCGAAGCGGCAACAACCTTTTGCTTTTCGGAAACCTTTTTTATTGCGTTTATTCTGTCCCTGAGCTTTGCCGCTTTTTCAAATTCAAGATTTTCCGAGGCGGCAAGCATTTTTTCCGTGAGAGCCTCTACCGCCTTGCCCGAGCCGTTGACTATGAAATCAATCGCCTGTTCAACCGCCTCTGCATGAGCCTCGGCTGTTGTTTTGCCCGCACACGGAGCGGCGCACTGACCTATAAAATAATTCAGGCACGGGCGGCTTTTATTATAGTCGCGCGGGAACACCTTTGAGCATTGCGGAAGCAAAAAGATTTTTTTCGCCTCGGCAACGGCGTTTGTCACTCCGTATGAGCCCGTGTAAGGACCTATATATTCCGCACCGTCATCAAATCTCTGCTTTACGGCAAGGATATTCTTCCAGCCGTTGCTTGTAATCTTTATATAATGATAGCCTTTGTCATCTTTCAGCAATATATTATATTTCGGGCTGTGCTGTTTAATAAGCGAGCATTCAAGCACAAGCGCTTCAAACTCGCTGTCGCACATTATATAATCAAAATCCTCGACATTCTCAACCATTTTACGCACCTTGGCGGTATGGTTATTCTGCGAGCCGAAATATGAGCTTACTCTGTTTTTAAGAGCCTTTGCCTTGCCGACATAGATTATTTCGCCCTTTTTGTTTTTCATAAGGTAAACCCCGGGCGTCAGGGGCAGACTCATTGACTTTTTGCGAAGATACGGCAGCCGTTCATTCATCGGGGATCACCTCGGTTTTTAGAGTTATAGTATATATTATATCCCTATATAAGATTTTCTGCAAGCCCAAAAGCCGACAAAACATTTGACATGCGGCGTTTTTGGGAATATAATGGCATAAAAAATTCAGGCATGATTATGCCATAACGGAGATGCTTTTATGATTTCATTAGGTAAGTTGTATGTTGTTTTCAAAAGAATTGCGGCGCTGGTTTCGGCGATAATGCTGCTCATTGTCGGCGCAGACGAAAAAAACCTGCCAGAGCCCGACGGTGCGGAAATCACAGCCAAGAAAACCTATGTTTTGTTTGACTACAATGTATCCTCTCAGGGCGTTACAAATGACGGCAAATACTTTTATTTCAGCGGCAACAGCCATCTCGGCAAGGCAGATATGAAATCGGGAGAAATGATTCGCGTCTGCATTGACGCAATCCCCGACGCCCTTAAAGAAAAAGGCTGCAACCACATCGGCGGTCTGAGCTATTATAACGGCTCGGTTTACGCGGCTATTGAGGACGGCCCCGATTATCTCAACTCTTTCATAGCCCTCTATGACGCAGAAACTCTCGAATTTACGGGAAAATATTATGAGCTTCCCCACGAGCTTCATCTTGAGGGCGTGCCCTGGTGTGCAATCGATGTCGAGAGAGGCTATCTCTATACCGCAGAGTGGAAAGAAGAACCCGAGGATAAAACAGGCGATTTTTCAGTTCTCAATGTATTTAACCTCAGCGATATGAGCCTTGTGAAAACCGTTCCCCTTTCCGAGCCTATATACAGAATTCAGGGTGCGGAAATGTTCGGAGGAAAACTCTATATGTCCTGCGATGAATTAAATGATCAGAAGAGAGTTCTGAGCCTTGATGTTGAAACAGGGAAGGTTGAAACAGTATTTATCAGAAATATCGGCACTGTTTTTGAAGCGGAGGATATGACCGTTTACGGCGATGAAAACGGAGAACCCGTTTTCTGCGTGCTTGACAGGGGCGAGCGCCGCAAAAGCACAAACCTGACGCAGTATAAATTATCAAAATAATTGCACTTTTCGTGTTGACAAGCTGTTCCCTTTATGTTAAAATAATAGACCGTTGACTGCGGTTTTGTGTTCAAAACCCAAGCAATGTGATTAAAACTATTTAATTCCTTGCCGCGGCTGCACCGCGGCCGGAGACCAGAAGGAGGTGCTTTAAGAATGTCAGCAAACATCAGCTACGAGACAATGATGGTTTTTTCAGTTGCCAACGGAGAAGAAGCCGCTCAGCCTCTCGTTGAGAAATTCAAGGCTATGATTGAAGCTAACGGCACTCTTGAGAGCGTTGAGGAATGGGGAAAGCGCAAGCTCGCTTATCTCATTAACGACGAGCCCGAGGGATACTATGTTCTCTTCAATTATCAGGCTGCTCCCGAATTTCCCGCAGAGCTTGACCGTGTTGTAAAGATTACAGACGGCGTGCTTCGCTCACTCATTGTTAAAAAGAACTAAGGAGGTCGCAAAATGGTTAACTGTGCCGTAATTATGGGCAGACTTGTTGCCGACCCCGAGCTTCGCACCACAGGAAGCGGAATTTCCGTAACTTCGTTCACCGTAGCCGTTGACAGACGCTTTAACCGTCAGGGCGAGGAGCGTCAGGCAGATTTCATCGATGTTATCGCATGGCGTCAGACCGCGGAATTTATTTGCAAATATTTCCGCAAAGGCTCTATGATTGCCATTCAGGGCTACATTCAGACCAGAATGTATGAGGACAAAAACGGCAACAAGAGAAAGGCTGTTGAGCTTGTGGCTGACAATGTCAGCTTCTGCGGCTCAAAGAGCGAGAGCGGCTCGTCTTATGCAAGAGACGACAGCTTTGTTAACGCTCAGCCCGCCCCCTCATATTCAACTGCAGACGAGGGCGATTTTAAAGAAATTCCCGAGGACGATCTCCCGTTTTGAGATCGACTAACCGAAACTGAAAAGGAGGTTTAATCCATGGCTTACGACAGAAGCGACAGACGACCCAACAAAAAGGGTCGCAGAAAGGTTTGCGCTTTTTGTGTTGATAAGGTTGAATACATCGATTATAAAGATGTTAACAGACTTAACAAATTCACCTCAGACAGAGCAAAGATCCTTCCCCGCCGCGTTACCGGCACTTGCGCTAAGCATCAGCGCGAGCTGACAACCGCTATCAAGCGTGCCCGTCAGATTGCTCTGCTCCCCTACACAAGCGACTGATAAAATCAAATCAGGGCTGTATCCCGCTTGGGATACAGCCCTTTTTCATACACAAAATTTCGTATGAAACACCGCTCTCACAATCCGCAAAAACAATTCTGAATTTCGGATAGGCTCTGCCTATGACCGATTATATTTGTTAAAGTAGGGGCGACCCCGTGTGGTCGCCCGTAATATGATAATTAATAATATAAAATATTCCCGCACAGAGTAGGGCGGGGGCTTGCTCCCGCCGAAAAATCACCCGCATTAATATTGATTTCGGCGGCTTGTGGGCAAGCCGCCCTACATTGGATTTATAAATAAACCATATGATTTTATTCATTAATTCCGAATTGTTTCGCGGGTCGTCGGAGACGCCGACCCCTACGAATTGACCGTGAAATTTCGTGTTTTCACGGACAGCCGCAAGGGCTGTCCCTACGAATTTTAATCGCAAAAATAAATACATTTTTCGGCAATATCAAAAACCGTGCCTGCTAAAATGCAGACACGGTTTTTTGATGCTATATTCAGTTCTTCTCAACACCGAGGGTTACTTTTTCGCCGTTGATATCCCAATCCTTGGTGTAAGAGCCGCCCTGAGCCGCGGTTATGGCGGTTGCAAGGACATCGTGGGCAATCGAAGCCTTATTTGCCTCAAAAATTGCCGCTATTTTGTCATTGCCGCTGACATAAATCTTGATTGTATCCATAACCTCAAAGCCTGCGTCCTTACGCATTGTCTGAATTTTCGAGATAAGCTCTCTGACAAAGCCTTCCTCAATCAGCTCGGGAGTAAGGTTTGTATCAAGCACAACGGTAACTCCGCCGCCGCTCTCAGCCTGAAAGCCCTCTCTCTGAACGGTTTCAATAAGCAAGTCCTCGGGAGCAAGTGAAATCTCTGTTCCGCCCGCCGTAAAGGTCAGCGTGCCTTTTTCGTCAAGCTCCTGCTTTGCCGCCGAACCGTCAAGAGAAGTAAGATACTCTCTGATTGCGCCGAGGAGCTTACCGTATTTGGGACCGAGCGTTTTAAGCTGGGGCTTGAAGCTGTAAGAAACATAAGATGATGAATCCGTTACAAATTCAAGCTCCTTAACATTCAGCTCGTCCTCGATGATTTCACGGTATTCATCAGCGAGAGCCTTAGGTGCGGTAACAAAAATCTTGCCGAGAGGCTGTCTGTTTTTGATATTTGCGCTGTTGCGCGCCGCTCTGCCGAGAACAACGATGTTGAGCACCTCGTCCATGGAAGCTTCAAGCTCTTTATCAACAAAAGCGGGATTTGAAACGGGATAATCGCAAAGATGAACGCTCTCGGGAGCAGAGGGATTAACGCTGCAAACGAGATTGCGGTAAATATCCTCCGCCATAAACGGAATCATCGGAGCGGCAAGCTTAATAACGGTTTCAAGCGCGGTATAAAGAGTCATATAAGCATTTATCTTATCCTGCTCCAAACCTTGTGCCCAGAAACGCTCTCTGCCTCTGCGGACATACCAGTTGCTCATATCGTCAACAAAGCTCTGAAGCGCTCTTGCCGCCTCGGGAATTGCATAGTCGCCGAGATAGCCGTCAACGGTGTCAATCAAGGTGTTGAGCCTTGAAAGCAGCCATTTATCCATAATTGAAAGCTTGGAATAATCAAGAGTATGCTCGGTCGGGTTGAATTCATCAATATTCGCATAAAGAATATAGAACGCATATGTGTTCCAAAGCGTACCCATAAACTTGCGCTGACCCTCAACAACCGCCTTGCCGTGGAAACGGTTGGGCAGCCACGGAGCGGAATTGGTATAGAAATACCAGCGAATGGCGTCTGCGCCGTAGGTTGAAAGGGCGTCAAACGGGTCAACCGCATTGCCCTTGGATTTGGACATCTTCTGACCGTTTTCGTCCTGAACAAGACCGAGAACGATAACATTTTTATACGGGGATTTATCAAACAGCAGCGTTGAAATCGCAAGGAGAGAATAGAACCAGCCGCGCGTCTGATCAACTGCCTCCGAGATGAACTCGGCGGGGAACTGCTGCTCAAAAACTTCTTTGTTTTCAAACGGATAATGATGCTGAGCAAAAGGCATTGCGCCCGAATCATACCAGCAGTCGATAACCTCGGGAACGCGCTTCATTTCGCCGCCGCACTTTTCACACTTAATCGTAACCTCGTCAATGAACGGGCGGTGAAGCTCGATATCGTCGGGGCAGTTATCGCTGAGCTCTTTAAGCTCGGCAATCGAGCCGATGGAATGTCTGTGGCCGCAGGAGCATTCCCAGATGTTAAGCGGAGTGCCCCAATAACGGTTACGGCTGATGCCCCAATCCTGAATATTTTCAAGCCAGTCGCCGAAGCGACCCTTGCCTATGCTTTCGGGAATCCAGTTAACCGTGTTGTTATTCTTAACAAGATTATCCTTAACCGCAGTCATCTTGATAAACCACGATTCTCTTGCGTAATAAATCAGCGGAGTGTCGCAGCGCCAGCAGAACGGATAATCATGCTCAAATTTCGGAGCGGAGAAAAGCTTGCCTTCTTTGTCAAGATCGGTCAGCACAAGAGGGTCTGCGTCCTTTACGAATTTGCCTGCATAGGGAGTTTCCTCGGTCATATTGCCCTTGCCGTCAACAAACTGAATAAAGGGCAAATCATAGGTTCTGCCTATTCTTGCGTCGTCCTCGCCGAAAGCGGGAGCGATGTGAACTATGCCCGTGCCGTCCGACATGGTAACATAGCTGTCGGCAGTAACGAAATGAGCCTTTTTATTCTGCTTTTCGGCGGCGTCTCCCGCGCACTTGAACAGAGGCTCGTATTCCTTGCCCTCAAGCTCCTTGCCGACATAGCTTTCGATTATTTCATAAGGCTCAACGCCGTTTTCTTTATCTCCGAGCGAGCCGAGAACGGTGTCAAGCAGAGCCTTTGCCATATAATATGTGTAGCCGTCCGCCGCCTTGACCTTGCAGTAAGTCTCGTCGGGATTTACGCAGAGCGCGCAGTTGGAGGGCAGAGTCCACGGAGTTGTAGTCCAAGCGAGGAAATAAGCGTCCTCTCCCTTGACCTTAAATCTGACAACCGCAGAGCGCTCCTTGACCGCCTTGTAGCCCTGTGCAACCTCGTGGGATGAAAGCGGAGTTCCGCAGCGGGGGCAGTAGGGAACAATCTTGAAGCCCTTGTAAAGCAAGCCCTTGTTCCAGATTTCTTTGAGCGACCACCAGACGGACTCAATATAATCGTTATGATAGGTAACATAGGGATTGTCCATATCAGCCCAGAAGCCGACCGTGCCGGAGAAATCCTCCCACATTCCCTTGTATTTCCAAACGCTTTCTTTGCAAAGCTTGATAAAAGGCTCAAGACCGTATTTTTCTATCTGCTCCTTGCCGTTGATGCCGAGCATCTTTTCAACCTCAAGCTCAACGGGCAGACCGTGAGTATCCCAGCCCGCTTTACGGGGAACCATATAGCCCTTCATTGTGCGGTATCTCGGAATCATATCCTTGATAACGCGGGTCAGAACATGGCCGATATGGGGCTTGCCGTTTGCCGTGGGCGGTCCGTCATAAAAAGTATAGGTGGGGCAGCCCTTTCTTTCCTCAATGCTTTTCTCGAAAATATGGTTTTCTTTCCAGAAATCAAGCACGGCTTTTTCTCTGGTGACGAAATCCATATTCGACGAAACCTTTTCGTACATTATCCATTCCTCCGATTTATTTGAAAATGCTGATAACAAAAAAACAACCCTGCCCCGAACGGGACAAGGATTTAAGCAAAGCACGACCACATAACCCGATCTTTATGCGCCCGATAACGGCGGGCATCCGTCAAAGCCTACTTGCGCTTTTGCTTTCGGTTTGCGATTCGGGAGTGATCTTCACTTCTGCGCCGGGCGGCGGGTTCGCACTATCTCCGCTTCACTGAGCCTGAGCCATGCAAAAGCTACTCTCTCCGTCATAATCTTTAAAAGGTCACAATATTACATTTTAATCGCGTTATAGTATATCACACCGAAACGGCGTTGTCAACATTTAGAGCTTGTGATTTTAAGAGGTTTATTCGGTTTCGATGATTTTTGGGGTTAAAAAATACCCGTGACAAAGCAACAAAAGTTGTTTTTGATCTTACTTTCTGCTTTCTAATTATATCAGAAACTTTGTGACAGATTGTCACATTTTTTGATGCCGTAACAGTCTGATTTTAAACTAAATATGTATCGTTTCATTTATCTGCCGACGGGCAAAAAAAAGAGCCGCCTCAGGCAGCTCCCACAGATGATTATTAATCAGCGCAGAAATATATAATAAATTATTCCGTAAATCACAGCCGCCGCAGAGCCGTAAACCAAAACGGGGCCTGCAATTTTAAACATATTTGCTCCCGTGCCGAGCACCCTGCCCTCGCTCTGAAACTCCATGGCGGGCGACACAATGGAATTGGCAAAGCCCGTTATCGGAACTATCGTTCCCGCGCCTGCATAATAGGCTATCTTATCAAAAACGCCGAGAGCCGTCAGCACGGCGGCAATCACAATCAGCGTTATGGGCACAAGCGCCTTGACATCATCGCCGTTGATGCCGATTTTTTCATATATCATACCCAAACCTTCGCCGAAAGCACAGATAAGCCCGCCGATGATAAAAGCGAGACAACCGTTTTTGAGCAAATTGCTCGGCGGCGACGCCTTCTTTGCCATTTTTCCGTATTCTCCGCCTGTAACCGCCATAAAACCGTCCTTTCATATCAAGAGAATTTCATAAATATATTTCCCGCAACGGCGTTTCAATATTCGCATTTATAATAAAAGTAAAAAAACGCATAGTTTTTCGGTGCAATTGGTTATTCGGGATTAATGACGAAAATATCTCTGTTCAAAGTAGGGCGGGGGCTTGCTCCCGCCGAAAAAATAATTGCTTTTTATTTCCAATCCTCCGTCACGGCTTCGCCGTGCCACCTCCTTTGCCAAAGG
>JAEDGK010000053.1 GCA_016297555.1 Clostridiaceae bacterium | reverse complement strand
TTATTTTTTGCCTCTTAAATCGATTTTTTCGGTGTGCCAAATATTCTTTGCATATTCGTTGATTGCTCTGTCGGCGGCGAAAATACCCGCGCCCGAAATATTCATCAGCGACATTTCGTCCCATCTTGCGCGGTCAAGCCAAAGCTGCTCCGCCTGTTTCTGAATATTTCTGTAATCGGCAAAGTCCGCAAGCACCATATACGGGTCATGGTGGACTATCGTGCCGCCTATCTCGCCGAAGGTTTTTCCGCCGATGCCCTTATTGATAAATTCAATAATATTATGAATCTCGGCGTTGTTGTTATAATAATTCTGCGGAACATAGCCGCTTCTTTTAAGCTCGTTTACCTCAGGAGTGCTCATACCGAAAATCATAATGTTTTCCGCACCGACTGCGTCATAAATCTCAACATTCGCGCCGTCCATGGTTCCGAGAGTTACCGCGCCGTTAATCATAAGCTTCATATTGCCCGTTCCGCTTGCTTCCGTGCCTGCAAGGGAAATCTGCTCGCTGATGTCTGCGGCGGGCATAAGCGCCTCCGCCATGGTAACATTATAGTCCTCCATATAGACTACCTTGAGCCTGCCCTTAACATCGGGGTCATTGTCAATCAGCTTTGCAATGGCACAAATGAATTCAATAATTTTCTTTGCCATAAAGTAGCCCGAAGCCGCCTTTGCGCCGAAAATATAGGTGTGCGGCATAAAATCTCCGTTGGGATTTGCCTTGATTTCAAGGTATTTGGCAAGAATATTGAAAGCATTAAGATGCTGGCGCTTATATTCGTGAAGTCGCTTGACCTGAACATCGAAAATCGACGAGGGGTCAAGGGTAATTCCCGTTCTGCTCTTAACGAGAGCCGCAAAATCCTTCTTGTTTTCCGTCTTTATTCTGTGAAGCTCTTCAAGCACTCTCTTGTCGCCCGAATAATCGCGCAGCTTGATAAGCTCGCCCGCATCGTAAACAAAGCCGTCGCCGATAAGCTCGGTGAGCATTCCCGTAAGGCGCGGATTTGCCTGGCAGAGCCAGCGGCGGTGAGCTATGCCGTTTGTAACATTTGTGAATTTATCAGGCTCAAGAGTGTAGAAATCGCGGAAAACGGAATCCTTGAGGATTTGGCTGTGAAGCGCGGAAACGCCGTTGACCTTATGGCAGACGGCAACGCAAAGGTTAGCCATTCTGACTGCTCCGTTTGAGATAATTGCCATTCTTTCAACTCTGCCCGCGTCGCCCGTTGCGTCCCAAATCTTCTTTCTGAAACGGTTATCAATCTCTTTGACAAGCTGATAAATTCTCGGCAGCAGGCGGCTGAAAAGATCCTCGCCCCAACATTCAAGAGCCTCCGCCATAACCGTGTGGTTGGTATAGGCGCAGACCTCCTCAACGATTTTGTAAGCGTCATCCCAGCCGTAGCCGCACTCATCGAGCATAATTCTCATAAGCTCGGGAATGGCAAGGGTCGGGTGAGTGTCGTTGATATGAATTGCGTTCTTCTCCGCAAAATTATCAAGAGAGCCGTAATATTTAAGATGCCTTGCAACTATATCCTGAATTGAAGCGGAAACAAGGAAATACTGCTGACGCAGACGCAGGCTCTTGCCCTCGGGGTGATTATCCGCAGGATAGAGCACCTTGCTGATAACCTCAGCCATTGCCTTTTCTTCCATAGCGCGAATATAATCGCCCTGATTAAACATCGCCATATCAATGCCGTCAACCTTTGCCGACCAAAGGCGGAGCACCGCGGCGCCCTTGCCGTCCTTACCGGCTACCATCATATCATAGGGAACCGCCTTAACGGTTTTGCAGCCGACAAGCTCAACATGGTGGAAAGAGCCCTCCCAGTTGTCGGAAACCTGACCCTCAAACTTAACTTCAACGGTTTTATCCTCTCTGGGAACAAGCCATACCTCTCCGCCGGGAAGCCAGAAATCGGGCATCTCGGTCTGCCAGCCGTCAATAATCTTCTGCTTGAAAATGCCGTATTCATAAAGAATAGAATAGCCCATTCCGTGGTAGCCCTGATTTGCCAGAGCGTCAAGATAGCAGGCGGCAAGTCTGCCGAGACCGCCGTTGCCGAGACCTGCGTCCGGCTCGCAGTCATAAAGCTTCTCGAGCTTTACTCCGAATTCCGCAAGAGCCTCCTTTGCCGTTTCGGTCAGATTGAGGTTATAGAGCGTGTTTTTAAGGCTTCTGCCCATAAGGAACTCCATGCAAAGATAATAAACCTTTTTCTGACCCTGCTCGTTTGAGATTTTGTCAAACTCTCTGCGCGAATCTCTGACCATATCTCTCGAAATGATTGAGAGAGCGCGATAAAATTGTTCGTCCGTGGCATCCTTGGGAGTAACTCCGAAAAAATGCGAAAGCTTTGAAGCTATCATTTCCTCAAGCTCTTTTTTTGTGATTGCCATATTAAATCCATCCTCCTGTAAAACAATGCTTTATAATTTTACACCAAAATTTAATATATTACAACAGATTTTTAACACTTAGTTAATTTTATACCCTTGTAAGACATAAAAATTTGCGTTATAATGCCACTAAACAGTAAAAAAGCAAGACGGTGATTACTTTGAACCAATATTATCAGACCCTCTCCGACCGCTATCTGCAGGAAGAAAAGGAGAAAAAAGACATAAAATATGTCAGCATCATTGCCGGATGCTGCGTTATTGCCTATGTCTTTATTCAAAACATTCTCGCCGTGTTACTCTATGCAACTCCGATAGGCAAGATTTATGAAAGCGACCCGACAATGGAAAGCGTTGTGAATATTTTCTTTTCCCTAATCGGTCTGCTCGTTCCGTTTGCCTTGGGCGGAATTATGATAGGCAAACGCGCAGGGGCTTCCGTATTTAACTTCGGCAAGCCCGTAAGCACCTCTCTGATGCTCTCCGCCGTGCCTTTCGGCTTTTTCGTCTGCCTTGCGGGCAACTATATTTCGAGCATTTTTGTGAATTTTATGGATAATATCGGCTTCACTCTCCGGGCTCCCGAATACTCCGTTCCCTCCGATATTTCGGGCAGAATTATTTATGCGGTTTCAATCGCCGTTGTGCCCGCGCTCGTGGAGGAATTTGCAATCAGAGGAGCGGTTCTTCAGCCGCTGAGAAGATACGGCGACAAATTTGCAATCATTGCCTCCGCCTTTATTTTCGCCGTGCTCCACGGCAATCTCATTCAGGCTCCGTTTGCCTTTATTGCAGGCTTAGGCTTGGGCTACGCCGTGTGCATAACCAACAGCATCTGGACGGGAGTGCTTATTCATTTCTGCAACAATCTCTACTCCGTTATAACCGAATTTATGATAGAAGACATTGCAAACACGGAAACCCTTAACAAAGTTTATATGATAACAATGGCTGTTCTCTATGCGGTTTCAATTCTCGGCTCGCTGATTTTCGTTGCGTTAAAGGGGCGCAGAAAGCTTATGCCGTCATTCACCGAGCTGTCAACGGGAAGAAAAATGAGCGCATTTGTTCTTACCCTGCCCATGGTTATCGCAATTCTCGGTATGCTCGCCATAACCGCGTCTTCCGTTTCCTTCATCGGATAAGAAACGGATATATATTGTTTATAAATACAGCCCGGGCGCGGCAGCTCAAAAGCCGTTCCCGGGCATATTTTTAACTGAATTTATAATCGCTCAGCGCTTTGAATTCATAGCCGTTTTGTCTTGCCCAATCAATAATTTTTCCGAGTGCCTCGGCATTATCGGGCGAAACCGAGTGGAGCAGAATAATTGCACCGGGGTGCAGGCGGGCTGTAACCGTTTCAAAGGCATACTGCCCTCCCTTGGTTTTTTTGACATCCCAATCCGCATAAGCGCATGACCAAAAAATGCTCTTATAGCCCATTGAGCTGACAAGCTCAAGCGCATTTTCCGTGTAGCACCCCTCGGGGAAGCGGAAATACTCGGAGGTATAGCCGAAATTTTCACGCAGCCAATTATCGCAGTCCAGAATTTCCTTTGCCATTCTCTGCCTTGAAATTTGCGAAAAATTCGGATGCTTGGCAGAATGGTTGCCGACGATATGACCCTCGTTTATCATCCTCGCTATAAGCTCGGGTGAAGATTTAATGTGATCGAGCGTGCAGAAAAACGCTGCGGGAACCTTTTTTTCTTTCAGCACATCGAGCACCTTTGCCGTGCAGCCGTTTTCCCAGCCGCAGTCAAAGGTCAGATAAAGCCTTTTTTCGGCGCTCTTTGAGTCATAGCAGACCGCTTTATAGTCAAGGCTGTCAAAATACTTCTGTGCGTTGACCGAAATTTCATGGGGCTGACCATTCTTTGCCGTGCCGAAGCTGTGTTCTTTTTTCTCGGTTGAAAGCCCTCGGGTGTTTTCGGGGTCATTAACGGTAAAAACGGCGGCAGGGAGCGGAGGTCTGCCCGTCAGAGCGCAGGTTATTCCCGCGGATGAAGTCTGCGTCGCCGTAAGGATTTGAGTTTCGCGCGCATCCTCAACCGTCACGGGAGCGTTGGCGTCATTTTCTTCAAGAGTTCTTCTTCCCGTGCAGCCCGTCAGGAATATTACGCAAGTAATAATTAATAATGATAATGCTTTTTTCACAAATACACCTTGCTTTATAATATTTTTTCGTGTATAGTATATCCCGTGAAACCAATGCAATGAAAAAAATTAAAATTTTTTCAAAATCGATGCAACAAAAACAGACTAATCGCACACTTATTAAATGAAGGTGGTAAGGAGGGTCGGTCTTGAGCGCTCAGATAAACGAACTCGTTACTCTTGCACAAAACGGCAGCGCCGAAGCCTTCGGCGAGCTTTATGAGCTTTATTATAAGGAAATGTATTGCTATGCGTGCTGTGTCACGGGCAGTGAAACTCTCGCTCAGGACGCGGTTTCCGATGCGGTTTTATCAGCATTCAGCCAGATAAAATCTCTGAAAAAAGCTCAGGCGTTTAAAGGATGGATGTTTAAAATTCTCTGCGCCGCCTGTAAAAGATATTATACCGACAGCCAAAAACAAAAATCGCTGGTTTATCTCGATGATGAAGACGGGGGATTTAAAGAGCCTGCCGGCTTTGAAAGCCTTGAGCTTTCGGTCGAGCTGAAAAGGGCACTTGAACAGCTTGCCGAGGATGAAAGAGAGATTGTTTTACTCAGCATTCTGGGCAATTACAAAAGCCACGAGATAGGCGAAATACTCGGCTGTCCGCCGTCAACGGTGCGCTCCAAGCTTAAAAGAGCGCTCAAAAAGCTGAGAAGCTCGCTCGGCGGCGAAATTTAAAAAGAAAGGGGGATGAAAAGATGAAGAAAAGCGACAAACAGACTTTGGATATGCTTCACGGGGAATTTGAAAAGAGCGTCAGCTCGGCGAAAATACCGCTTCGCCTGCAAAAGGAAAGCATCGTCGGGATGATTGAAAATAACGAAAGAGAAATTAAGGATTTTTCCGATAAAACGGGGACTAAAAACGGAAACACCGCAGTTCTTCGCAGGCTCACGGCAGCTGCCGCAATGCTTGCAATCGTGGTTGCCTGCGCGCTGTTTATGAGAATGGGCGGAGTCAAGGTTATAAAAACCGACTCATTCTACAAGGGCTATGAAGGCCGCAATCCTGTCAGAAACGCTCAAAGCTATGAGGAAGTCGAAAAAGCCGTGCTTGATATTCTTGACGGAAAATCAGGCGAAGCAGGCAAAACCGATTCAGCCGAAAAGACTGACGGAAACGGTTCTTCCGAGCCTGCAACCGAGGGCGTTGTGGACAGAATTATTGAGGGTTACAGCAAATATGTTGCCGGCACGAAACAGCCGGACGGCAGCTCGGAGGCTTATGTTGCCGAAAGCTCGGCATTCAAGGCGCACGGCATATCCGTTTCGGGGGATTTTGAAGCGGATATAGTCAAAAATAACGGGGAATATTTATATATTGTTACAACGGGAACCGACAGCAAAACCGGAAGCGCAACAGAGCAGATCAAAATTGTTAAGGCAGTTCCCGCAGATAAGATGGAAACGGTTTCAACCATAGTTCTCTCCTCTGCGGACAGTGCCGACACGATTGACGAATGTATCGAAATCTATCTGAAAAACAACAAGCTGATCGCTCTTATGCGCCGCTACAGCTATTCGATGACGGGCACGGCGGCTTTTGACAAGCTTTCAACCGTTGCCGTTTATTACGACATATCGGATCCCACCGCTCCCAAAAAGATACGCGAGCATATTCAGGACGGAGAATATGTTGCTTCAAGCCTTCACGAAAACAGGCTTTGCCTTGTAACCGAAAAATCCATTCCTTTGATTTCGGACTCAAAGAAGTTTTCGGAAAGCGGCGTTATCCCGACATTCAGCGTCAACGGCTCAGGCATAACTCTGAGAGCCGAGGATATCTTCATTGCCGTTAATGACCCGAAGGCATCCTATCTTTTCATTACCGTTACTGATATTTCGGATTCTGCCGCCTCTGTCGGCAGGCTTGCCGTTCTCGGCTGCGGCAACGAGGTTTTCTGCTCGCCGCACTCGGTGACGGTTTCAAGAGGATTTGTTTCGGTTGATTCCGAAAAGAGCCTGACGGAGATTTACCGCTTCAATATCAACGGCTCCGCCATAAGCTTCGGCGGCTCATATGTTGCCGAGGGCACTCTGGTAAGCGGTCTTTCGGTTGACGAAAAGAGCGGTTATCTCAGAGCGGCTACAACCGATACCGATTCAAGCAATATATATCTTCTTAACGACAAGATGGAATTTGTCAGCGGACTTGAAGGAATTTTCCGAGGCGAAAAGATAAGAAGCGTAAAATTCATCGGCAGCAACGGCTATGTTGTTGCGGGCGACAATAACGAAAAAACAATGATAATCGATTTCTCGGATTATTCAAAGCCAAAGGTCGCCGGAATGATTTCAACAAGCGGATTTTATGAAAATCTCTGCGCCGTTTCGGGCAATATGCTCATCGGCGTTGCGGCAGGCGCGCCCGATGAATCAGGCAGCGGCAAGGTTACGATTTCGCTCTTTGATGTCAGTGATCCCGATAATCCCAAAACCGCCGCAGTTTACAGCCTTGGCGGAGAATGTTCTCTGCCCGCCGCGGGAGACAGCCGCTGTGTTGTTTTTAATTCCGATAAAACGGTTTTCGGAATTCCCGTTATCATAAATAATCCCGCCGCAGGAACTCAGATATCGGCTTATCTTCTCTTTGATGTTTCGGACGGCAAGATTTCACCCGTAGGCACTTATAATCACGACACTTCGGTTATAGGCGACGCGGCAGTCAGAGGAATTTTCATAAACGGAACGCTTTACACCGTTTCGGGTCAGAAGATTTCCGCTTTTTCCGTTGATGACGCAAAGATTATTTCGTCATTAGAAATATAATGCAATGAATTTCCGTTGTCCCGAACTCTCGGATGGATTGGGGCTGCGAGCCTGACGGCTCAGTCAAAGCGGAACTTTCATACATTCCGTTTCCTTTGGGGAAAGGATTCGGAAAAGGGGACAAAAGATGGAGTGGAACGGCGGAGCGCATAGGCACAGTGCGCTCCGCCCTCACGCTCTGAATAGCGCTTTACTTTTTTCGGCTTTTAAAGGTCATCGGCATCCTGAACGGGGCGCACGCCGTCATAAGGCGTTCCGGTGTAGCTCCCGAGAACATCGGTGTGAATATCCTCGTCATTCAGGTCATATTCCTGCCTGCCTCGCTGATTGTCAAAGTGCCACTGAGCCTTGTTTTTCTCTTTTTTGGGAAAACTTTGGGGCATATTCAAGCTCCTTTCACATAGATTTATTCTATTTTTTCACCTATATCGTCTGAAATTCAGGCATATCTCAAAAAATAAAACACAATTTGTAATTGGCAAATTCATTCACTTGACAAACCGAGGCAATGCGTGTAAAATATGCTTGTATTCAAGATACAAAATTTTTAAAAAGGATGGTAACTAAAATGAAAAAGACTGTTTCTTTACTGCTTGCAGTTATCATTGCGGCAGTAGCTTTCTGCACACTTGCTGTTTCGGCTTTTGCTGAAACCACAACCGCTGGCGACGATCCTACTGATCCGAGAACCACTGTTGCTACAACAGCAGCGCCCACAACAGCAGCTCCTACAACAGCAGCACCTACAACTGCTGCGCCCACAACAGCAGCTCCCACAACTGCCGCTGATACAACCAAAGCTCCTGCTGACGGCTCCGCAACAACCAAGGCTCCCGAAACCACCAAGGCTGACGAAGCTCCTACCGTAACCCGCAAGCCCGGTCAGACCGTTATCGATGAGGGCGACACCACAAAGAAGCCCGCAACAACCAAGAAGCCCGCGAGCGTTGACTCCGCTATCCCCTCAACGGGCAGCAGCGTTGCCGTTCCCGCAATCGCTCTCCTTGCTCTTGCGGCAGGCACAATCGCGGTTGTTAAGACCAAGAAGGATAACTGATTTATCCGCTTTTAAACAGAATTAAATCGCACACAAACGGCTTGCGTCGGAATTAAAACCGATGCAAGCCGCTTTTTATATTGTCTTTTTTCCCTCAATGTGATATTATATGCAGGAAAGAGGGAGTGGTTAAAATGTTTGCTCGCATTAACAGCATGGGACTTTTCGGAATTGACAGCTATATGGTAGGCGTTGAGGTTGACTACGGGCAGGGTCTGCCGCGTGTTGACCTTGTCGGTCTGCCCGACACGGCTGTCAGCGAATCCCGCAACAGAGTTCGCTCCGCAATCAAAAACAGCGGCTATTCCTTCCCTCAGAGCAGAATAACAATCAATCTTTCACCCGCCGATATCCGCAAGGAGGGTCCCGTTTATGACCTGCCGATACTTATTGCAATTTTGCAGGCGGGTCAGCAGCTCCGCTGCAATCTTGACGACTGCGCCTTTATCGGCGAGCTTTCGCTTGACGGACTTATCCGCAGGGTGAACGGAGTTTTGCCCATGGTTATCAGAGCGCGCAAAAGCGGAATTAAGCGCGTTTTCGTGCCTGCCGCCAATGCTCTTGAAAGCTCGGTTGTAACGGATATTGAGGTTTACGCAGTCGAAAATGTGCGTCAGGTAGTGCGGCACCTTACGGGCGAGGAGCTTCTGAAGCCCGTAAGCCCCGACACAGCCGCAAAGGCAGAAGCACCGCACGCTCCCCTGCCCGATTTCCGCGATGTTATGGGTCAGCAGGAGGCGCGCTATGCTCTTGAAATTGCCGCGGCGGGCGGTCATAACATTATTATGGTCGGACCTCCCGGCTCGGGCAAAAGTATGCTTGCCAAACGCCTGCCGTCAATCCTGCCTGATATGACCTTTGAAGAAAGCCTGCAAACCACGGAGCTTTATTCAATCGCGGGCGCACTTCCCGAGGGAGTTTCACTTATCAGGGAACGCCCGTTCAGAGCGCCGCATCACACGGTTTCGCCCGCAGGTCTTTCGGGCGGCGGAGCAATTCCGCGCCCGGGAGAAATTTCGCTTTCGCATAACGGAGTTCTCTTTCTTGACGAGCTTCCCGAATTTTCACGCACGGCAATGGAGGTTTTGCGCCAGCCCATTGAGGACGGAAAAATAACCATTTCCCGCGCAAATGCTTCTCTGACCTATCCCTGCTCGGCAATGATAGTCTGCGCCATGAATCCCTGCCCCTGCGGCTTCCACGGTCACCCGAAAAGAAAATGCACCTGCCCCGAGGGCGCGGCAAAGCGTTATCTTGCAAGAGTTTCGGGACCTCTGCTTGACAGAATTGACATTCACATTGAAGTGCCGCCCGTGGATTTTGAAAAGCTCTCGAGCAAAATGCCTTCGGAATGCTCGGCGGATATCAAAAAGCGCGTAAATGCTGCCCGTAAAATTCAGCAGGAGCGGCTGAAAGGTTCGGGAATTGCCTGCAACGCCAAGATGACTCCCGCAATGACTCGGGAATTCTGCCGCCCCACTCCGCAGGCAATGGTTTTGCTTGAACAGGTTTTTGAAAAGCTGGATTTTTCGGCAAGAGCCTATGATAAAATCCTGCGCGTTGCCCGAACAGTCGCCGACCTTGAGGGAAGCCCGAGCATTGAAGCAAATCATATCGCGCAGGCAGTGCAGTACAGAAGCCTTGACCGCAGATTGTGGAGAAAATAACTCAATTTGCTGTTGATAAAATCTCTTAAATGGTATATAATAAATCGATAAAATGCAAAACGGAGAAGATATATGTTAAAGCTTGAAAATGTTTCTTTTAATGTTGATGTGGACGGCTCCAATCTTGAAATAATAGACGGCGTAAGTCTTGAAGTTCCCGACGGCGCGTTCACCGTCATAACAGGTCCTAACGGCGGCGGCAAATCAACTCTTGCCCGCCTGATTATGGGCATTGAAAAGCCCACGGGCGGCAAAATAATATATAACGGCACAGACATTACCTCTCTTTCCGTAACGGAAAGGGCAAAGCTCGGCATAGGCTATGCCTTTCAGCAGCCTCCGCGCTTCAAGGGGCTTACGGTGCGCCGCCTGCTCTCGCTTGCCGCAGGCAGCGAGCTGCCCATTGACGAATGTTGCGGCTACCTGACAAGCGTGGGGCTTTGCTCAAAGGATTATCTCAACCGCGAAATGGATAACTCCCTTTCGGGCGGCGAGGCAAAGCGAATTGAAATTGCAACTCTTATGGCGCGCAAGCTCGGTCTTGCCATTTTTGACGAGCCCGAGGCAGGCATCGATTTATGGAGCTTCTCAATGCTCGTTGAAAGCTTCAAGGCAATGAGCAAGGGCAGTCACCAAAGCGTTATCGTTATTTCTCATCAGGAAAGAATAATGCAGCTTGCAGACGAAATGATTGTCATTGCAGACGGAAAAATCAGAGATTCCGGCTCAAAGGACAAGATTTTCCCGCGCCTTATGGGCGAATTTAACGAAAACTGCGGCTTCCGCGGTCACGATTAATCCGAAACGCGGCATTTGAAACAATTTCTGCCTTTTTTGAAAGGAATGGTTATAAACTATGGATAAGATAGACAGCGCCCTGCTCGAATCAATCGCGGGTCTCCACGAAATTCCCGCAGGAGCTTACAATATCAGAAAAAACGGTGAGGGGCTTTCAAGGCGCTCCACCGCAAACATTGAAATCGTGCCCAAATCGGATAAGCCGGGCATTGATATAATTGTTGCCCCCGGCACAAAGAATGAGAGCGTTCACATTCCCGTAATCATAACCGAAACGGGCGTTGACGACCTTGTTTACAACGATTTTTACATCGGCGAGGGTGCTGATGTGCTGATAGTTGCGGGCTGCGGAATTCACAACTGCGGCGACCAGAAGTCGGAGCATGACGGAATTCACACTTTCCACATCGGCAAAAATGCAAAGGTCAAATATGTTGAAAAGCATTACGGCGAGGGCGACGGCAAGGGTGAAAGGATTATGAATCCCGCCACCGTTGTTGAGCAGGACGAAAACTCGGTTTGCGAAATGGAAATGGTGCAGATAAAGGGTGTTGACTCCACCGTGCGCGACACCAAGGCGAGCCTTGCCGCAGGCGCAAAGCTGATAATCACCGAAAGACTGCTGACCCACGGCAATCAGCACGCGCGCTCGGATATGGAGGTTTGCCTCAACGGCGAGGACGCCTCAGCGCAGATTATTTCCCGCTCAGTTGCCAAGGACGGCTCAAAGCAGATTTTCCATCCAAACGCTGTGGGCAACGCCAAATGCCGCGCCCATGTTCAATGCGACTCAATAATAATGGACAATGCAACGGTAAGCTCCATTCCCGCAATAACCGCCAACTCCGCCGACGCGCAGATTGTTCACGAGGCGGCAATCGGAAGAATTAACAACGACCAGCTTATCAAGCTGATGACCTTCGGCATGAGCGAGGAGGAAGCTGAGGAAGTTATTATACAAGGTTTTCTTAAATAATCAGATAAATTTATCCCCGACGGTTCCGGATTGCCGAGCCGTCGGGGATTTTTTCTTTTTCATTGACAATATAAAATTAAAATGTTATTATGAAATTACGGGGTTGTAAATTTATTCAAAAACATCCCGCAAAAACGGTTGGCTTGATTCGGGGTGTTTTTCAAAGGAGCTGATGCCTATACGGCTTTGAATTCGGCAATTCATTCTTAACAAACGGGAAAGAAAAGAAAAGATAAACAAGGAGGAGAATATGAAGAGAGTAATATCATTTATATTAGCAATTATTATGATTACCGCTTGCTTTGCGGGCTGTGAAAACAACAAGAAAACCGCCGAAGAACCGTTTTCGCTTCCGCTTGACGCAGTCAAAGTGGGAGAAAACAGCTATATCATTAATATGCGAAACGAAGACGGCGTTTTGCGAACCGCTCTGACGGACGATAAGGGCAATGAGCTTGTTCCGTACTTTGTCGGAGAGCTGTATCCCATATATCCCGATATGAACAATGTAGGCTATCCGTCAATGATAATCGTAAGAAACAGCGATGAACATATACAATATCTTGTTTATCCCGACGGAAGCAGACTTTCGGCAGTAAATTACAGCAACATATCCTATACCTGGACGGCAAATACGGGATTTGTTGAGCCGGATTTTTACCTTTGCGCCTCTTTGAGCGACAACGAATGTGAGCTTATCGATTTTTACGGAAATTCACTCGGAATGTATAATCAAACTCCGAAAGAGCGAAAGAAAATCAGCGACGACCTTGTTACCACGGTTTCTTATTCAAAAGCTCTGCATTTCGGCGTAAACAACAGCGACGGAAAGACGGTTCTCCCCTGCGAATATGACGAGGTGTTTTATTATGACCCTGTTATCGTCGGCAGAAAAGGAGATAATCAGGGTTTAAGCGAAAATGATGTGCTTGTAATTTGCAGCAAGGACGGCGAGGTTCTATGCCCAAGCGGCAGATTCAGCTCCGTCAGCTTTATTGACGGTGCAGATACGGGCGTGGGAATTTTATACACCTCAGACAGTTGGGATAACGAGCTTGGCACAACCACAAAAGGGCATTGGGTCATTGATAAAAGCGGCAACAAGCTTTCAGAGGAATACGGCACAATAACAAGGAACGATGACGGCACATTTACCGCCGAAAGACCGGGCGTAAAGGTCACACTCGATAGAAACGGAAAACTAATATCGGAATAAATAAAGGGATGTCGCACTAAGCGAAGACCAAAAGAAACTAAAATAGCAAAAAATGGCTTGTATTGGAAATTCAACCGATACAAGCCATTTTAACATTGTATTTAAAGTTAATATCAATTTTTTATGTTTCTTTTTAGCCGTTTTTTCCGACTCGGAGTATCTTGATACGCCGTCG
>JAEDGK010000158.1 GCA_016297555.1 Clostridiaceae bacterium | reverse complement strand
AACGGCAACACCTGCAACAAGCACAACGGCCGCAGCAGCCGCTATAATCGCTTTGGCGTTAACCTTAGGCTTTTTGCGTTTGGGAGTAACAGGCTTTTCCTGATTTTCCGAAATTGTTTCGGGCTTCTTTTCAAGTGCTTCCGTCAAGCCGATTTTTAATTCCGTTACATCCTGAATTCTGTCTGTATATTCCGGTTCAAGACCTTTTCTTATCACGCTCTCCAGACCGTCGTATCCCTCAATCCCGAATTCGGAGAAGCTTTTGAGAGGTTCAACATCCCTTTCAAGGCTTTCGGGCGGAAGTTCGCCGGTTATCATTTTGTAAAGCGTTGCACAAACCGCATAAACATCCGTCCACGGACCTTGCTTTGACCTTCCCGCATACTGTTCTTTCGGTGCAAAGCCTTTTTTCAACATTATTGAAAGGCTTTTGTCGCTGTCTTCAACGGCAAGCCTTGCAGAGCCGAAATCAAGCAATTTTATCTTTCCGTCGGAGCAAAGAAAAATATTGTCGGGCGATATGTCACGGTGAATTATTTTTTCTTTGTGCATATCTTTCAATGCATTGATTACGGGCAGAATTATCTCTACCGCTTCTTCGGGCGGGAGCTTTCCGCCTTTTTCGTTAAGATATTGTTTAAGATCCTCTCCGTCAAGATATTCCATGACGATATATGCCGTGTTGTTTTCTTCAAAGCAATCATAAACATTGACTATGTTTTCGTTGCTCGTGAACTTCGACAAGCGGTTGCCCTCGTCAAGCATCTTCTTGACGCCCTCTTTGAAATACTGAGAAGCTTTATCGTCATAGCAGTTGACCCGAGTTTCTCCGATTGTTCTCGTTGAAAGAGAATTGGGGAAAAACTCCTTGATTGCGACCGCACGGTTAAGCCTTGAATCCCAGGCAATATATGTTACTCCGAATCCGCCGTATCCGAGAACCCTTCCAAGCATATATCTGCCCGAAATCATTGTTCCGCCCGGCAAATGCGCCTTGTTTTTCGGCGGCGTATCTTTTATATAGCCGCAATACGGGCAGACATCATATTCTTCGCCGTATTCTTTCATGCAACCCAGACATCTTTGCATAATCTTCCTCCTCTTTATTAACCTACAAACACCGCAATTGCGGTATAGTTATCCATGTTCTTTCCCTTTCCGTTGCTCAGAACAATTTCAGACATCTTTTTCAGCCATTCATCGGGACTATTGCTGGCTTTCAAAAGACTGATCATATGGATTTCATCAATAAGCTCCCAAAAGCCGTCAGAGCAAAGAAGAAATGCAGAACATTCATTGGTTTTGATGCATTCCGACAATTGATAGTTCGGCTTTTCATCATCAACACCGATTGCCCGCAGAATTTTGTTTCTGTCAGGATGAAACCTTATTTCGGTTTCGCTGATTTCTTTTGATCTGACAAGCATTTGCGGAACGCTGTGATCAAGCGTTCTCAAATAATCCGAATCTTTTTTGAAGCAATAAAGCCTTGAATCTCCGAGATGACTCCACATACAAGTTTCAGAATCAACAATCAGAGACACAACGGTTGTTTTCGTTCCGTATGTATTCCCCTTTTTTTCCTGATACTCAATGACCGCTTCATTAGATTTCGAATAAGCAAAGTCAAAAAACTTTTTTCCGTTAAGTTTTGATTGTTCAAAAACAGCTTTGAACAGTTTTGCAACTCCTTTTGAGGCTATGTCACCGCTTCCGTGGCCTCCCAATCCGTCGCATAAGGTGAAACAAAATGATTCGCCTCGTTTTGCAACGGAAAAAGAATCCTCGTTAACGGGCCTTCCTCCTTTTTCGGAAATCGTGCTGTAAGATATCATACTTTTACCCTCTCAACCAAAAATTATATACAATACTATTGCAACCGTCGCAACCAAAACACACGCCGAAATCACAACAGCATTTCTGATTCTGTTTTTCTTGATGGTTTTCAGTTCATCGTCAATGCTGTAAATATCTTTCTTTTCGGTTAAGCATTTTTTGAAATCGGTTGCCGTTTTAAACCTTAACTCCGCCATCATATTCATCGCCTTCATAATCGAAAGGCTGACATTTTCAGGTATATCTGGATTTAATTCATTCGGAGGTACAAGTTCATCTCCCGCCATTCTGTCTAAAGAATCGGTCGGCTTTTTGCCTGTTAATATCTTGTACAGAATAGCGCCTGCAGAATAAATATCGCTGAACGGGCCTTGTTTGCTTTTTGATTTATATTGTTCACTCGGAGCATATCCCGGAGTAAAATGGACTGTCATCGCCTCATCCTTATAGGGCGACGCCTCCTTAAGGAACCTGAAATTTGCGATTTTAATTTCATTGTTAACGGTTAATATTATGCTCTTGGGAGTTAATCCTCTGTGAATCAGCCCCTCTTTGTGAAGTTGATTCAGCCCGTCCA
>JAEDGK010000052.1 GCA_016297555.1 Clostridiaceae bacterium | reverse complement strand
GAAAAAGGCGGCATATACTGTTGATGAAGGGATGAAAACCGCTCGGTTGTTGCCCATGCAATAATATTTATCCGCCGTTTCGGCTCAACATTAAAAAAAATATTGCAAGCGAGGAGAAAATAGTGTATAATGTTTTAAATATGATTACTATAATGGGTGTAGTGCCGACAGAGGGGAAGCTAAAAAAATGAACGCTTATTTTGATAACAGCGCAACAACCGCGCCGTGCTGTGAAGCGGTTAAAGCCGTTTCGGACGCTATGACGCGCTGCTGGGGCAACCCTTCGTCGCTTCATTTTCAGGGCAATCTTGCCAAGGAGCTGCTTGATAATTCCAGAGAAGCGATAGCCGCAAGGCTCTCGTGCAAGCCCGAGGAAATCTTTTTCACATCGGGAGGAACGGAGAGCAACAATCTCGCCGTCAGGGGCGCGGCTTATCAGATGCGCCGAATGGGCAGGAGAATAGTTTCAACAAGCATTGAGCACCCAAGCATTGACGAAACGCTGAATAAGCTTGAAGCTGAGGGCTTTGAGGTTATTAAGCTGAAAGTTGACAGCTTCGGCAGAATTAACGAAAAGGAGCTTTTCGCCGCCGTTAATTCCAATACCGTTCTTATAACGATGATGCTCGTTAATAACGAGGTGGGCACGATAATGCCGATTCAGGCAGCAAAAAGAGCTGCAATGGCGGCGCGCTCGCCCGCGCTCATTCATTGCGACGCCGTTCAGGCTTTCGGAAAAATGCCCATTAAGCCGTCGGCTCTCGGCGTTGACCTTATGACGGTAAGCTCCCATAAAATACACGGTCCAAAGGGCGTGGGAGCGCTCTATGTCCGCAAGGGCGTAAAAATCAAGCCCGTAAGCTTCGGCGGAGAGCAGGAGCATAAGCTCCGCCCCGGCACGGAAGCTATGCCTGCAATCGCAGGCTTTGCCGCCGCCGCAAAAGCACTTCCCGACCCGCAAAAGGAGCTTGAACGAATCTCAATGCTCAGGGATTATATGGTTTCAAGGCTCGGCGAGCTTGACGATATTGTTATCAATTCGCCGCCCGACGCGCTTCCTTTCGTAACGAATATTTCTGTTTTGGGTATAAAATCAGAGCCAATGCTCAACTTCCTTTCGGAAAGAGGCATCTGCGTTTCAAGCGGCTCAGCCTGCTCAAAGGGCAAAAAGAGCCATGTGCTTTTGCAGATGGGGCTTGATAAAAAAAGGCTTGACAGCCCGCTCAGAATCAGCTTTTCAAGATTTACCACGGTTCAGGAAATTGACGCGCTTGTGCTCGGCATAAGCGAGGGAAAAAAGGTCATCAGAGCCGTTAAATAAAAGAGAATTAAAAATCGGAGCAGTTTGAATGAAAGAAATAATCTTAATTAAAAACGGAGAGCTTGCTCTCAAAGGGCTTAACAGACGCACCTTTGAGGATATGCTCATTAAAAATATGCGCCGCAGGCTCGAGCCCGCAGGCAAATTCAAGTTTACCGTTGCCCAGTCAACGATAGTCGCCGAGCCTGAGGACGGAGCGGATATCGAAGAAGCGGTTGAGCGTATGGAAAAGATTTTCGGCATAGCGGGCTTTTCAAGAGCCGCCGCAGTTGAAAAGGATATGGAAACAATTCTGAGAAGCGCCGAAGAATACCTGGCTCCCCTGCTTCTCACCGCCCGCACCTTCAAGGTTGAGGCGAAGCGTGCCGATAAAAAATTCCCGCTCAAATCCCCCGAGATTTGCGCCGAAACGGGCGGATATCTGCTCAGAAAGTTTCCGCACCTGAGCGTTGATGTTCATAATCCCGATGTTACGGTCAATGTTGAAATCAGAGACACTCACGCATATATTCACGGCAATCAGATAAAGGGCGCGGGCGGAATGCCCACGGGCAGCGCAGGCAAAGCGGCTTTGCTGATTTCGGGCGGAATTGACAGCCCCGTTGCAGGCTATATGATGGCAAAGCGCGGGCTTGAGCTTATCGCCGTTCATTTTGCGTCTCCGCCCTACACAAGCGAGAGAGCCGAGCAAAAGGTTCATTCCCTGTTAAAGCAGGTCAGCAAATATGCGGGCAGAATCAAGCTTTTTGTTGTTCCGTTTACCGAAATTCAGGAGCTTATCAAGGATAACTGCCCCGAGGATATTTTCACGGTCATTATGCGCCGCATGATGATGAGAACGGCACAGCTTATCGCCGCCTCCGAAAAGGCGGGCGCGCTGATAACGGGCGAGAGCGTCGGTCAGGTGGCGAGCCAGACCATGCCCGCAATCGCCTGCACGGACGCCGTGTGCGAAATCCCCGTTTTCCGTCCGCTTATCGGTATGGATAAGGACGAGGTTGTGGCAATTTCAAGAAAAATCGAAACCTTTGACATATCAATTCTTCCCTATGAGGATTGCTGCACGGTGTTCACGCCGCGCCACCCCAAAACCCGCCCGACTATCGGGTATGTTGAGGAGTGCGAAAAGGCGCTTGAAACGGACAGGCTCTCACGCGAAGCGGCGGAAAACGCAAGAGTTGTTTATATTAACGCATAAGGTACATTAAGTATAAAGAGGTGTAAAAATGGCGGTTTGTGAAATTCTTTCGGTCGGAACGGAGATACTGCTCGGAGATATTCTCAACACAAATTCGAGATATCTTTCCGCGGAGCTTGCAAAGCTCGGCATATCCGTTCTCAGACACACAACCGTCGGCGACAATCACGAAAGGCTTGCCGCCGCTCTCAAAACGGCTTTGAGCAGAAGCGATATAGTTATCACAACGGGAGGTCTCGGCCCCACGGAGGACGATATAACAAGAGATGTCTGCTGTGAGGTTATGGGCTTTGAAACGCAGTTCAACTCCGATATAGCAAAAGGAATTGAAGAATATTTTTCCGCAAAGGGCATTGATATGCCCGCGAGCAATCTCAGGCAGGCATATGTGCCCAAGGGCGGAGAGGTTTTTGAAAACACCAAGGGCACCGCTCCCGGACTCGGAATGAAAAAGGACGGCAAATGTGTTGTTATTCTGCCCGGTCCGCCCTATGAAATGGCTCCCATGTTTGAGCAGAGCGTTATTCCTTATCTTGAAGAATATACCGACGGAGCGATAGCTTCAATGACCGTCAGAACAATGGGCATAGGCGAGAGCGCAATGGCTGAAAAGGCGGCGGATTTGCTCGAAAGCGAAAATCCCACAGTTGCCCCCTATGCAAAAAAGGGCGAGGCTCTGCTGAGAGTTACCGCAAAGGCGGGCAGCAGGAGCGAGGCTCTGGAGCTTTGCCGCCCCGTTGTTGATGAAATTTGTTCAAGGCTCGGCAGCTTTGTTTACGGCATAGACAGCGAGAGCATTGAGCAGAGAGTGGTTGAGCTTCTTAAAGAGAATAATATGACGATTGCAACCGCCGAGAGCTGCACGGCGGGATATATTCCCAAAAGAATAACCGATATCCCCGGAGCAAGCAGCGTTTTTGAATTCGGCGCAGTAACCTATTCCAACGAAATGAAGCATAAGGTTCTCGGAGTCAGCAATGAAACGCTTGCGCGCTTCGGAGCGGTCAGCGAGCCGACGGCAAGAGAAATGGCGCGCGGAATCCGCCGTGTTTCGGGCGCGGATATCGGAATATCGGTAACGGGTATTGCAGGTCCGGGCAATGACGGCACGGACAAGCCCGTCGGGCTTTGCTTCATTGCGCTGAGCGCAAAGGACGCGGAGCTTTGCGAAAAAATCGAAACGGGGAAAAACGACAGAGAATATAACCGATATGTTACCGCTTCGCGCGCGCTCAATCTTGCAAGGCTCTATATCGAGCAGAAAACGAAAGGATAAAATCTTATGAATTCAAAAAAGATACCGCTGATACTCTGCGCGGTTTTTGCCGCCGCAACCGTTTTGTTTGCGGCTTTGGCGATAATCAATTTCACAAAGGAGCCGGACAAGGCGTCCGAAGCCGAGAGCAAGGCGGGCGAATTTGTTATGAGCGGCGATGTGCAGACTGACGCTCCCGCGGCGGCTCTTGCTTCAATCGTTTCAAACAATATGAAGCAGCAGACCTCCTTCCCCGACGGGATAAGAGAGGAATTAAAGCAGGCTTATTCGATTAACAACAATCTTGTCGGCTGGCTTTCAATTCCCGGCACGGAAATGGATACCGCGGTTTTGCAGGGCAGCGACAACAGCTATTACCTCAAAAAGGATTTCTATGAGCGGACTACCTACGAAACCTCCGAAACCAATTACGGCAACATTTATCTTGACTATCGCTGCATTACGGACGGCATTTCGCGCAACACGGTAATCCACGGTCACACAACGGGCAAATCCACGGGGATTCCCAAGCAGTCGTTCCGCTCGCTCTATGATTTCAGGAGCAAGGAGCATTTCATTAAAAACCCGATTATAAAATACAGCACCCTTTATAATGAATATACCTATAAAATATGCGCCGTTTTTCTTTCAACAACCCAGAAGTCAGACGATAACGGCTATTTCTTCAACTATATTTACCCCGATATGAGTGAAAACAATATGGTCGGCTACATTGATCAGGTTAAGCAGAGAATGCTTTATGAAACAGGCGTTTCCCTTGAGCCGACGGATCAGATAATAACCCTTTCAACCTGCATTTACGATTACGGCAAGAGCGTTGATACAAGGCTGGTTGTAGTCGGCAGGCTTTTGCACGAGGGCGAGAGCGAAAGCATTGACGCCTCTCTCGTTAAGGATAATCCCGATTACCGCAGACCGCAGGTTTGGTATAATTCAAAGGGACTGACAAATCCCTATAAAAACGCCGAAAAATGGCAGCCGAGCGCCAACTGACATAAATTGCTTTTAGCGGAGGAAAAAAGATGTCTAATAACGATAATCAAAACAAAAAGCCGTCGTCGCTCCCCGAGGGGCTCAGCTCGATTGCCGACGATGAGGCTATAACCGAAATCGATTTCACCGATTTTCTTGAAGAAAATTCAAAGTCTTCCGCTCTTTTTGAGGGCTTTCACGAAGATATTGAGAAAACAGAAAAAAGCCTTGAAAACGAGCTTCAGAGCCTTTATGACGACATAATGGGAAGCGGCCCCGAAACGATTGTTCCAAAGCCCCTTTCCGTGCTCACCTCAAGCGAGGCGGAGCCTAAAAAGGTTGCGCTTTCAGACCCTCAGCTTCCCGATGAAAGCAAAAACAGCTCTCTTGATGACCTTTGGATGAACCCCGAGGATTATTTTGATGACGATATCCCCGTTGTTTCGCTTGACGAGGATAACGGCGGCAAGGCTCAAACGCCTGCAAATGAAAAGCTTCCCGAGGAGGCGGTTTTCAATCCCGCCGCGCCTGCCGAGCAGGAGGACGCCGAAAAGAACGATATTTTCAGCATGATTGATATGCTTAAAGCGGAAACGGACAGCGAAACGGGCTTTGACGATATCCTTTCCGAGATAGAGTCCAACAAGGAGATAGCTCCCGTCGATACCGAGCTTTCTTCCGCCGCAGAGCTTGTAACAACGCCCGTCCCCGCTCCCGAAAGCGATTATGAAGAAACCGTGCCCGATGATGATTTTAATTGGGACGAGCTTGAAACAACCGATGAAGAAACCGAAAGCCCCGCTCCCGCAGAGCCTGAGCAGGGTCAGACGCAGGAGCTGCCCGTAATTGACGCAAATTCCGAGCAAGCCCCGATTGACACTTCGTCGGAGGATTTTGACAGGGAGCTTGCCGAGCTTCTCGGCGATGAGCCTCCCGTTTCTGCCCCCGCAGCCGAAGCCGCACCCGCCGCAACGGGCTTTGTTATCAATGTTCCCGATGACGGCAACGATTACGAGGCGGCTGCCGCCGCTCCCGAAAAGCTTTATCAGGCAGCCCCGATGGGCACAAAAACGCTTGACGATGATCCCGACCTTGATGATGGGGACGGGAAATCCGAAAAAGGCGGCAAAAAAGGCGGCAAAAACGGCGGCGCAGGCGAGGTTATCAGAAAGATAGTGCTTTCGCTTTCAATCATTACGATTATCGTAAGCTGCGGAATCCTTGTAAACACCTATTTTATCGAGCCGTTCAGGTTCAAATCAAAATCCGAGGATCTTGCTCAGCAGATGAGCGAAAACATCAATCAGCACAGCAATTCAAATGTTATTGACGAAAAGGTTAAGAGCGAAAACCCAAATGTTAATTATCCCGACGGTATGCTTGCAAAATATGCTCAGCTTTATGCCGCAAACAGCGACCTTGCAGGCTGGATTTCCATTCCGGGGCTTGAAATAAATCTGCCGATTGCTCAGACGGATGACAATGAATATTATCTGAAAAAGGATATTTACGGCAAATACACAAGCTACGGCGTGCCCTTCTTCGATTACAGAATAGACGACCTCAGAAATCTTCCGAGAAACACGGTTGTTTACGGTCACAATATGCGCCATGACGACTATATCTTCGGTATGCTTGAAAACTACCGCGAGATAGAGGGCGGCTTTGCACAGGCGCCCGTTATCGAGTGCAACACGATTTACGGCGACCACACTTGGTTTGTTTATGCGGTTTATATCACCAATTCAAAGGCAAGTCAGGATAACGGCTATCTCTTCCCCTATAATTTCATCAATGTCGGAACGGCGAAGTTTGCCGACTACATTAAGGAAATCGATAAGAGAAAGCTTTACACAACGGGCGTTGATATTAATGAAAATGACCGTATTTTGACCCTCTCCACCTGCTGTTATGATTTCGACGGCGCAAGGCTCGTTGTTGTTGCCAGAGAAAAGCGTGACGGTGAGAGTGTTAGCGTGGACGCTTCAAGGGCATATTATAACGAAAACCCGAAGTATCCGCAGGCATGGTATGATGCAAACAAAAAGACCAACCCGTATGCGGAGGACGCGCGTTGGTAAGCAGATAAAAGGATTTTATTAAGGAGCAGTGATTATTTATGAAAGCTAAGGTGACAGTATGCACCCTTTGCGCTTCAAGCGCACAAGGGGCGGCGGAGCGTCTTGCTCAAAGGCTTGCGGCGCTTTGCAATTCACCCGAAAGCAGGGATTACGGCGATGCCGCGTCCTTTGCCTCGGGCATAGCTGCCTGTGCAGAGCAGGGCGGCATCGTTATCGCCGCCGCGCCCGTTTCTCTGTTCCTTAACGCAAAGCTCCGCGTTTTAAAGTCCATATCCTCCAAAATAGTCAGAAGCTCGGCGATTATTTCGGCAATGGGCGCCGCCGCGCCTGAAAATTCCAAAGAGCGCGACCTTCAGGCGGCTATACCCGAAAAGGCGAAGCCCATACTTACCGCCGACGGACTTTATTCCGCGTTTATTCAAAAAGACGGAAAAGCTCTTACGGTTTTTCTGCCTCTTGATGAAGAAAGACTTGATTACATATTCTCAACCGAGCTTGACAGGCTCTTTGCCGGCTTGCAGGCTCCCAAAGCGGAATCTGCTCCCGCGCCCGTTCCCGCCGCAAAGCCCGAAAAAGCAAAAAGCTCCGGCTTCGCGGAGCTTAAAGAGCATATAAAAGAGGTTATTGACAGCGGAAAAACGGTTGCCGTTTCTCCCTGCGGCTGTGCAAAGCCCCTGCTTTCGGCAATAACCGCCGTTCCCGGCTGCGAGGCGGCTTTTGTGCCCGACTCGGCAATGAGAGACAGGCAGCCCGATGAAAGCATAGAGAATTATGCGGCAGAATGTGCCAAAATTTCCAAGGAAAACGCAGGAACGGATTTCGGCGCAAGCATTTCCGCAATTTACGGCGACAGAAACGGCGGCGAGGATTTTGTAATAGTCTGCGTTGCCGATTCCGAGCGAGCTAAGGCGGCAAAGGTTTTTGCCGAGCCGGGCGAGGATAAAAAGCAGCTCATTGTTGCCGCAGTTATAAAGCTTTGCGAAATGCTCGATGAAATTTCAGAAAACGGGCTTGTCAATCCCGCCCTTGCGGCAAACGAGCCTGTAAAGCATAAGAAAAATTCAACTTTGCCCATAATCATAGCGGCGGCGTGCGTTGCCGTTGCGGTTATTGTTTGTGTTGTGCTTGCCTTTGTTTTGGGCAAGGATGACCAAAGCGCGAATTTAAACTATGCGGGCAACAACGATTATATTTCAGAAGAAGAAAATACATTCGGCAAAAACATTGATTATTACGGCGGAAGCGGGCTGGAATTTGACGATTCCGACGCCGTGGAGATAACAACGCAGATTTCTGCGGTTATTCCCGTTGCCGCCGAAAAGATAAGCACGGAAACCGCGTCCGTAATTTCTACGGTTAAAACAGCGGCAAAAACAACCGCCGCCGCAGTTCTTACAACCGTCAAAAACGCGGCAACAACGGTAAAAGCCACAGCAGCCGCCACCACCGCAAAGGTGACTGCCGCACCTACAACCGTTCACACCACCGTTAAAACGCTGACCACCAAAAAGGACGTTACCGTCAACCCCGGTGTTACTGCCGAAGCGGGAAAGAATGACGCAACCTTTTCTTCCGGCTCGGCGGGAACCTTTGTTTTCAGGGTTTACGGCTGGGGTCACGGAGTCGGAATGAGCCAGGAGGGCGCAATCAAAATGGCAAAGGACGGCAGCGGCTACGAGCAAATCCTGACCCATTATTTCACGGGAACAAAAATAAAGGCTGATTCCGAAACGCCCGCAACCGTAAAATACGGCGACAAGGATATTCCGCTTGTGGAGTATCTTTGCAGAACCACCGTCAGAGAAATCGGTCCGAGCGCGCCCGCAGAAGCGCTCAAAGCCCAGATTGTTGCGGTCTATACATATGCCAAATGGTATGGCTTTGATGTTAAAAAATCACTTCATGCTTATAATGACAGCTATGAGTATGTCGGCAAGCCCGTTTATGAGGCGTGCCTTGATGTGCTTTCAATGAGCAGTGAAACGGATACTCCGCACGCAAAATATGTTGATTATAACGGCAGAGCGGCGTTTACCTGCTATTTCGCGTCGGCGGCGGGCAAAACCGCTTCTGCCGACAGCGTCTGGGGCGGCGGAGATGAAAAATATCCCTATTTAAAGGGCGGTGTTGCAAGCCCCGAAACCGTTGAAACTTCAACCGTTGAGATAAGCGCTGAAGAAATGAAGAAGCTGATTGAAGAATATGCAAAGGATAACAATAAAAATATTGTTTTAGGCAGCAATCCCGCCGATTGGCTGGAAATCATCTCCCACGATTCGTCTTACAGCAAGAATATAGGCTATGTAACGAAAATAAGAATAGGCAACTTTCAGTTGAAAGGCAACGCTTTCAGGTGCTATGTTGCTGATTTCAAGCTTCGCTCTCATTGCTTCACCTTTGAATTTATTCCCGCTCCCGTTCAGGAAACGCATACCAATGCGTCAACCACCGCCGCTCCCGCAAAGGAATCGGCGACAGTCTGATAAATGAAAATGACCCTCCGTAACGGCTTTTGAAGCATTACGGAGGGTTTCGATTTTTTATTCGGGCTTTATAAGAATCCCGCGCCGCAGAAGCGAGAGCAGGCGTATGTTTTCTTTGGGTGTGCCCGTATAATCCGATATCCCGTTGGCAAGAGCAATTTTTCGCCTGAAAGAAAAACTGCTGTTTTCGCCCAAAGCTTTGAGTGCGTCAACGATTGAAACGGCGTCGTCCGAGCATTTCTGAAAATATTCGGAGCTGTTTTCCGAAACATAGCTTATCCACGGGCATTTGCCCCAAGTCTGCCAGCCGCGGCTTTTCAAATCGGTTTTCACAACGCCGTAATTAAAGCCGCGCGCTTCAATTACCTTGCCGCCGCCGATATAAATCCCGACATGGCAGGGCATAAAAACAAGAGTTCCGGGAATTTCGGGCAGGGTGTTGATTTTTCCTTTTTCCTTGCAGACGGAATACATACCGTTTGCCGAAACATCCTGCGCGGCGTTGTATTTGGGTTTTGAGGTCGGCGTTTCGCTCCAAAGATAACCCTTGATAAGCCCCACGCAGTCGTGAACTCTTTCACCGAACTGCGAACGGTATTGAGGAATTCTTGCTTCGCGGTAATGCGAGGGATACTGCTTGGCTTTGGCGGAAAGCAGGCTTTGCGTTGCCGTGTTGCCGAAGGTGCCGTACCAATAGGGCTTGCCGAGCTGAGCCTTTGCATATTCAACAAGGCCGAGGTTTGTTTTTATCAATCCGTGTTCTCCCTTCCGCAGGCGTCAACCAAGCCCTCGCCTATGATATATGCCACAACGGCAGAGCCGGCGGCAATGATTGCCGTTACCTGAGTTACCGCGCTTTCGCTTGCTCCGAATGCAAGCATAACGGGGGTTACAAAGCCGATAATCGCCGCCCAGAATTTGCGGCTTGTCAATTTTTGCTTCCAATTAATTTTCATTTTTTCCGTCCTTTCATTTGTTTTCAAGCTCTCTGAGCCTGTAATCGAATGCTCCTGCCTTTTCTTCAAGCTTAACCGTGCGCTCAATAACGCTGTTATGCTTATCGACCTTCTTTTCAAGCTGGGCGATGCGGTAATTTGTCAGCTTGGAATTAACGGCAATCCCCGCAAATGTGCCCAAAGCCGAGCCTGCAAGAGTTATGAGTGAAACAATAACCGATGAATCCGTAATTATGTCAACTCCTCTCCGACGGCGTAGGTTACTTTCATGCCGCAAAGCTGCCCGCGCACGATATCAGTTTGAAACGAATTGACAAATGTAGACAGAAAAGAGAGGATACAAATCAGATATCCTCCGTATCTTTCACAGTATTTCATCTTGCAAAGGTTTACATAATAGGGCGAAAACGGGTCTTCAAAAATCATATCGCGCAAATCTGTCCATACGGGATTTTCAATGCTTGCGGTGTTTATTTCAACGGCGGTTATTTCAGCGCCCTCGGGAATTTTAAGGGTGTCGTTGATTAAGAAAGCCGTGTTAAACTCGTTCAGATTATCCGTATAGAATTCGGATACATCAAGCTCTGCCGTTACCGTTTGTCGCTCGCCGACGGGATTGCCGTTGAAAGTCAGCTTGCCGGAGCTTTCTCCGAGCTTATCGAGAGCGGCGCTGTTTTCGTGGGAATGGCGCGCGGCAGTGTTTGCGGCAATGTCGGCGGCAATGCTGTTGCATTCGCTTTTCAGCTCCTCCTCCTCGCCCTGAGCTGAAAACGCGAGCCGAATATCCGAAACAAGCGGACTTTTAAAAATCAGGCTGCCGTCGTCTGCATAGCCTTCAAGCTGAAGGCAAAAGGTGTGGCTTTGAGTGAGCCGGGAGGCGAGGGGAATGGTTATCTCCTCGTTTTTGCCGAAAAGCCTTGAACGGATAAGCTTGCCGTCAACCGCAAAAACTACGGCATAGCTCGTAATCTGCTCGCAGGCGGACATTTCCTCGGGCGGAATAACCGTGATATCCGTTGCGTTGTGTTCGCCCATTTCGCCGACGGGTTCGCCGCTGAAAAAGGGTGGTTCCAGAGTAAAATCAATGGTTTTTGTTCTCATTTTTCCTCCTTTGTTTTGATTGATTTTGGTGTGTTTTCTTCTATAATATCGCACCAAAGCTTCGCTTGAAAAAGAAAATCAAGTATCATTGAAAGCTTGGTGCGTACGGCGGCGTATTCGGTAATCAGCGAGTCGCAGTCGGGCACGCTTTTGGAATAAATGCGGAAAATATCGCCGCTGATTGTCTGAGCATAATCGAGCTGTCGCCGCAGCTCGGTCAGAGGAATTTCAGAGTCAGCGGCTTGATTTGATTTATACAAGAGCGTCACCTCCAATAAAGTTTCTTTATCGACACATTTTTGAGTGCAAAATTTAACGGCGAAAAATCGTAGGGAACGCTGAGGACAGTGTTCCGCGAAAAACTCGGAATTGATGACGGGTTTCGCCTATGACCGATTATATTTCGTAATCCGATAATCAATAACACCCGCAGCGCAGGGCGGGGGCGATTTGAGGTAAGAAGTAATAGTGAATAGGTAAAAGGTGAGAGTAGGGCGGCTTGCCCACAAGCCGCCGTGAAAATGATTATTTTTTATTCTCCAATCCTCCGTCACGGCTTCGCCGCGCCACCTCCTTTGCCAAAGGAGGCTAATATCAACAGCAAGCTTTCTGCTATGGGCTCCTTAGGTAACTCCCTCCGTCACGGCTTCGCCGTGCCACCTCCCTCAGGAGGGAGGCAAATCGCTGTCCGTAGGACTGAGGATTGATTTTTCCGAAAAATCTATGGTGCTTTTTACGGCGGCTTGTGGGTAAGCCGCCCTACATTTGTTTCACCGAAAAAACTATGGATTTTATTTCCCAATCCTCCGTCACGGCTTTGCCGTGCCACCTCCTTTGCCAAAGGAGGCTAATGCCGCCGAAAGCCGTGGCGAAGTATTGCTGTCGATTTTGTCAGCACACAAAACAAAAAGCGGCGTATCCGAAGATACGCCGCCGGCTATTCAATTAAATTCTTGCGCTAATTCAATCAAATAAGCGTGAAGTCAAAATTAAGCTAAGCTTAAATTATGCCTTCTTCTTTGTGCAAACATAAGCTGCTGCTGCTGCAACTGAAACAGCTGCGAAAACAGCGATGCCAACGGAAGCAGAACCTGTGTCAGCGGGTTCCTCAACCTCGGTCTCGGGCTCGGTTGCAACTTCGCCGGCATAGAGAGCCTTAATCTTTGCCTTGAGAGCATCAAGAAGGCCGTCAACACCGTCAACACCCTTAAGAGCTGCTTCGAGGTCTGCTACTGCGCCTTCAACATCAGCGGGAGCAACGGCACTGCCGATGTTCTCGAGGAAGTCAACAAGACGGATAACAACGCTCTCGATAGCATCCCACTGGCTCATGGAAGACTTAGCAACGTCAACGATCATAGCAAGGATTTCCTTAACAGTGAGGTCAACATAGTCCTTCTCAGGAGCTACATAGGGATCTGAACCTTTGCAAAGGTCAATGTGCTTGTTGTACTCTGCCTCGTTAGCAAAAGCTCTCTGGCAGTTGGGGCAAACATTGACGATAACGGGCTTTGCTTCTGTTGTAGCTGCTGCGGTTGTTGTGGTTGTTGTGGGATCCTCAGCAAAAGCCATAACTGAAACAGAAAGTGCCATTACGAGTGCAAGTGCAAGTGCAAGTGCTTTTTTCATTTTGAACCATTCCTTTCAAATTTTATTGCAAGAGCAACAATTGTTACCTTATATTATCATACGCCTAACAAATTGTCAACACTTTTTACATCAAAAAATGAATAAATTTTTAAGTCGCGATTAATTTTTATTATATATTTTATATAAATGTTTCCAAAATGCCTTGGAAAGAGGGGTTTCTTGGGTCGTTGATGACGCCGAAAGCTCACGGCAACATTAGCCTCCTTTGGCAAAGGAGGTGGCACGGCAAAGCCGTGACGGAGGATTGGAGACAAAAAGCAATTATTTTTTCGGCGGGAGCAAGCCCCCGCCCTACTCTGAACAGAGATATTTTCGTCA
>JAEDGK010000157.1 GCA_016297555.1 Clostridiaceae bacterium | reverse complement strand
CAGTTTTGAGGGAGAAGATTTTCGTTCCGTCAAGGCGAAAATCTGCAGGAATACTATATGTATTTCAAAGATTTTTAACGCAGACGGGGCGGAAATAAGCCCCTCAAAACCATATTTATTGCCGTTAAAAAAACTATAAGCAAAAAAACAGAGCGTGCAGCGGTCAGACTGCACGCTCTGAGAAAGTTTATTTGAGTTTTTCGGAGATTAAATCAAACCTTGAAGTTAACGGCTGTGTCGCCTTTTTCGTCGGTTCCGAATTCATAATCCTTGCCGGGGAGAATTGCGTTGAGGATAATGCCTACAAGAGCGCCTACTGCAAGACCGGAAAGGCTGATTGTTACGGAGCCGATGGGAATCTGGATTGCGCCGGCATAGTTAACGCCGATTGAAAGAACGAGGATAATGGCGGCGATGATAACGTTTCTTGTGTTTTCAAAGTTAACCTTGTTTTCAACAACATTGCGAACACCGACTGCGGAAATCATACCGTAAAGAACGAGCGAAGCGCCGCCGATTGTTGCTGTGGGCATAAGGCTTACGAGCGCCGCAAATTTGGGAGAGAAGGAAACGAGAACTGCAAGGTAAGCAGCAATTCTGACAACCTTGGGGTCGAAAACCTTGGAGAGTGAAAGAACGCCGGTGTTTTCGCCGTAGGTGGTGTTTGCGGGAGCGCCGAAGAGAGAAGCAACGATTGTTGCAAGTCCGTCGCCGAGCAGGGTTCTGTGAAGACCGGGGTCGGCAATATAGTTCTTCTTGCAGGTAGAGCTGATAGCGGAGATATCGCCGATATGCTCAACCATTGTTGCAAGTGAGATGGGCATAATT
This sequence comes from Clostridiaceae bacterium, assembly GCA_016297555.1. Classification (GTDB taxonomy): domain Bacteria; phylum Bacillota; class Clostridia; order Oscillospirales; family Acutalibacteraceae; genus CAG-177. Next base: position 1,599 of record JAEDGK010000157.1, on the reverse strand, counting down.
GTTATAATAGCGGTAACAAGCAGGTTCTTGTCGAAGTCGCCTGAAAGGAGACCGAAAACAGTGTCCTTGGTGTGGAAGGGGAGACCAATCCACGCAGCGTCCTTGAAAGCCTGAAGCTTTGCGGGGTCCAATACTTCCATAGCGCCTGTAAGATGAAGAACAACTGCAACGGCAGATGAGCCGAGAACACCGAGCATAATGGGGATAATCTTAACCATTCCCTTGCCCCAGATGTTGCAGGCAATGATAATAACAATGGCGATAACGGCAACGAGCCAGTTAGCCGAGCAGTTGGAAATTGCGCTTGAAGAAAGCGTAAGACCGATTGCAATGATGATGGGACCCGTTACGATGGGCGGGAAGAACTTCATAACCTTTTTTGCGCCGAAAGCCTTGATAAGAGCCGAAAGAGCAAGATAAAGAACGCCGGCACAGGCAACGCCGAAGCAAGCATAGGGGAGAAGGCTGTAATCGCTTATGGGGCTTCCGTCGGGATTTGCGCCGATTGTAGTGATTGCGGCATAACCGCCGATGAATGCGAATGAGGAGCCGAGGAATGCGGGAACCTTACCCTTTGTGAGCAGGTGGAAAAGCAGAGTGCCCAAACCTGCAAAAAGCAGAGTTGCCGAAACGCTCAGACCCGTAAGAGCGGGAACGAGAACCGTTGCGCCGAACATCGCAAACATGTGCTGAACGCCGAGCAGACCCATTTTGGGGTAGCCCAGCTGCTTGGCATCGTAAATGCCTTCGCCGAGATCAAGTTTTTTCTTTGACATTTTTTCAACCTCCAAAAAAATTATACCAAGATAAGCCGCAGCTTATTTTTGCCAAATAGAAACGCTGACATCCTTTTCAAAGGGCGGAATATTAACAACTATGACTTCATTGCTTGAAGTCGGAACATTTTTACCGATATAATCTGCAACTATCGGCAGCTCCCTGTGTCCTCTGTCAATCAGAGCGGCAAACTGAATTTTCGCAGGTCTGCCGAGCGACATTATTGCGTCCATTGCAGCCCTTGCCGTTCTGCCCGTGAAAAGCACATCGTCAACCATAATAACGGTTTTGCCCGTAACGGAAAATTCGATTTTGGTGTCTTTGAGCTTCGGGCGGTCAACGCTTTCGGTTAAATCGTCGCGGTAAAGGGTTATGTCGAGATATCCGATTTCCGTTTCAATGCCCAAAGATTTGATTTTTGCCGCAAGGATATCCGCAAGGGGAGCGCCGCGCCTCATTATTCCGACAAGGCAGATATCGCCGCTGTCACAGTTGCGTTCAATAATTTCATGAGATATTCTTGCCAGCGCACGGTTTACTGCGCCGCTGTCCATAATGGTGGATTTAAATTCCATCTCCGATCCTCCCGGGCAATAAAAAAGACCCTGCCGAACACACGACAAGATCGCACAAACAAACGCAGACTTATCCTGAGCGCCGCCGCAAATCAAAACAAGATTGCCTCGGGCGCAGAAAATCCGCGAAGAAAATTATAACCATCTTGTCGGCATCTCTGTACCGCTCTTAAAGATTTATTTATCTAACACACTTTAACATATTATTAAGAGTTTGTAAAGAGTTTTTTGCGTAAAAATCAGAAAA
>JAEDGK010000156.1 GCA_016297555.1 Clostridiaceae bacterium | reverse complement strand
TGAACCGCATATTTTCTCTTACAAAAAAATACAGGGTTATTGTTCCTTGCGTTCCCGTTTTCGGAAATAACATATTTAACCGCGAGTTTGTTCTTTCAAACGCCGAAAAGCTTAATGCCGCATATTCTCTTTTTGACGAGGAATCAAAAAGGATTTTTGCAGGTTGCGTCAATTTTATGTTCGGCGGAGAGCTTGATGCGCTGAAAAGCATAACCACAGGCAAAGACGAAGCTTTTAACGGATTTTTCAGGCTCGGCAGTGCCGAAAGCTATCTTGACCTCGGTGCATACAGGGGGGATACCGTTGAGGAATTTCTGCATTACTGCGGCGGAAAATATAAAAGCATAACCGCCCTTGAGCCTGACTCAAAAACCTATGCAAAGCTTTGCAAATATCTTTCGGAGATACCGAATTCCGAAGCTCTTTGCAAGGCTGTTTACAGCGAAAACGGAGCGGTGGAATTCAGCGGAAAAGCAGGCAGACAGTCTGCGATTTCCTCAGGCGGCAAAGAGATTGAGTCGGTAACCGTTGACAGCCTTTTCGAGAGTAAAGAAGTTACTTATATAAAAATGGATGTTGAGGGCGCGGAGTCTGCGGCGCTTAAAGGCGCAGAAAATACGCTGAAAATTCAGAAGCCGAAGCTCAATATTGCGCTTTATCACAGGAGCGAGGATATTTTTGCGCTCCCGCTGCAAATCGCGGCTATTAATCCCGATTATGAATTTCATATTCGCCGCCATCCTTATATACCTTGCTGGGATATGAATTTATATTGTGTTTGAAAACGGGGTATTTATTATGAGAAACGATGATGTTTATTTGCAGCTATATCTTGTCCGCCATGCAGAAAGCATGGGAAACATTGAAACAAATGAGAGCTTTGACAGAATTAATCCTCCGCTGACTTCTCACGGTGAAGCTCAGGCAAAGGCGGCAGGGGAGAGATTTGCCGCAGTTCCGCTTGACGCGGTTTATTCGAGCCCCCTGCTTCGTGCGGAGCAGACCGCGCGTGAAATTGCCGTTAGATGTAAAAAGGATATTATCATTGATAACTGCTTACTTGAACACGGAATTGCCGAAAATGGTGACGGTTTTGCAGATACAGCCGAAAGCGATGAGCTTTGCGCTGAAAGAGCCACGGAATTTATCGCGTTTTTGAAATCAAATCACGCGGGCGGAAGCGTTGCCGTGGTTTCCCACGGTGAGTTCATTCAGTTTTTGATAAGAGCCGCTCTCGGAATTACTCTTGAACAGGGAATTAAATTCTGCGTTTTCAACGCTTCGGTAACAAAAATAAATTTAAGAGACGGCAAGGCAAATAAGCTTGCTTTGCAGAACGATATTTCGCATCTCGCCGTGCTTGACGGCGACAGGCTTTCTTGGATGTAAAAAAATACGGCGCACAGAGGAAAATTATCCGCTGTGCGCCGTGATGTTTTTTTAAGGCATATAAGGATTTTCGCTGTATTCGTAGTTTTCGGGCATTATAAACGGTCTGAAATAGTTAATGGTGAAATCAATTCCCCATTGCCCCTTTTTGCCTTTCCAATAGCCTGAATGAGGCTCTATTGAAAGCATACCGTCATAGTTCTTTGTGTAAAGAATGTCCATAACCGCGTTCCAATTCGTCATATCAAGCCCTGCGGGAGCGTCGTCATAATGCTCGCCGTCAATATAAACGGAGCCTTTTAAATGGAAATGATATATTCTGTCGCCCCAATCGCGTATCTCTTTCAAATAATCGCCTCTGCGTTTGAGACAATGAGAAACATCATATTTTATTCCAAGCTCGGGAAGCGCAGAGAGAATGGGTGTCCAAGCCTTAGGCTCAACAACAAAGTTTTCCCAATCGCAGTTATAAACGGCGATTTTAACTCCTTTTTCGCTTGCAAAATCAAGCAGCAGCTTCAGATATTTAACTGCGATTCCGCAGTTTTCCTCATAGCTCTTGCTGTTTGTGTAGTTGATGCCGCAGTTGAAAACGGGGCATCCGATAATTGAAGCGGCGGTTATTATATTTTTATCGTCCTGAAGTGCTTCGGGAATTATTTCTCCGTTTTCGTCGATTCTTTTCATTCCCCAGCGACCCATCGAGCCGACGGGAACATTATATTTTTCGCTGTAAGCTTTAATTTCGTTTGCTTTTGACAGAAAATCCTCAGAGTCATATTTGTGATTAACGCAGAATTCAACGGCGTCAAGTCCTTTGTCGTGCACGTATTTTATGCATCCCTCGCTCCAGCCGTTAATGATACCGAGTTTCATAAAAGCGCCCCTTTCATTTTACAGATGAATTGTAACGGTGTTTTTTTTCAAAAGCTCAACGGGATTATATGATAGCTTTGATTTACGCAGTCCCGGATCTCCGCAGTCCTCTTCGCGGTTGACAAATTTCACTTCATCGCCCTGTGCATACATTTTAAGAAATTGATTTGT
>JAEDGK010000051.1 GCA_016297555.1 Clostridiaceae bacterium | reverse complement strand
ATCTGCTGACCCTCGGTAACGCAGGTCGGCTCAACAGCCGTTACCCAAACGCCGTCCGTGTGGCCGAGAGCGGGAATAGCTTGCGTTTCTATTGCGCCGCCGCAAACGGTGCAGGATTTAACCTTTTCGCCCTCACGCTCGCAGTCGGGAGCAAGAACGGTTTTCCATTCGCCGGGGTTATGGTCATGGGGGGCAATCTCAACAGGCTCGCCGAGTAATGCTCCGCAGAGCGCACAGCATTGCTGTTTTAATCCACTCTGAGTGCAAGTAGGTTCTGCTATGATCTCCCATTTGCCCGGAACGTGCTCCGTTTTCGGAATCACTTCGGTTTTAAGGGTGATTCCGCATCTTTCACAGAAGAAGACCTTTTCGCCGTCTGCGGTGCAGGTGGCTTCCTTATTGGTCACCGCAACTTCGCTCTCTTTGTGACCGAGAGGGTCAATGCTCTCAACTTCAACAACGGAGTTGCAGTCAACACATATCTTTACCTTTTCGCCGCCGTCCGTGCAGGTTGCGGCTTTTGCAGTTTGCCAATCAGCCGGAGTGTGGTCTTTTTTCTGAATTATTTCTTCGCTGAGAACAACGCCGCAGGCTTCACAGCAAACCGTTTTAAGTCCCTCAGCCGTGCAGGTTGCGGGGATTTTGGTGGTCGGAGTGCCGCTCTTGTGATCGAGTGCATTAATACTTTCAATTTCAACAATGCAGTTGCAATCCGTGCATCTTCTGACCTTTTCACCCGTGGCAGTACAGGTCGGCTTTAAGGTTGTTTTCCAGCCGCCGGGAGTGTGAGTATGGCTCTTTTCCCAGATTGCATAGAACTTTATCTTGCCGTCAGCCTCGGCTGTTAATCTGCTGATCGAAAGACCCGGAGCAAAGCCCTCTCCGCTTCCGTCGGGCGTGTAGCTCCAGCCGACAAGGGTATAGCCGTCTCTTGTTACCGCCATTTCATCGGGCAAGGTAAATGCTTCGGAATATTTAACCGTTTTTGATTCGGGACTGCCCGTGCCGTAATTTGCGGAATACTCAACGGTATAAGAATTTTCGTTCCAATCGGCATAAAGATTAACGATTCCGCCTGCGGCTGCCGTCAGATTCTTAACCGATTCTCCGTCTTTATAAGTTTTTGTTGCATCATCGGAATTTATCCAGCAATTAAATGTTGCGGCTTTTTGCGAAAAGCTGTTGGCACGAAGATTTTTTGAAGCGTCATAGACAAAGCTCTGCTCAACATATTCGCCGCTCAGAGTGCTGTCGGGATAAAATCTGACCGTATAATTATTGGGTTTATAAACCGGATAATAGTTCTTTGATTCTTTGGGAGTTAAGTGGTTGCCGGCTTTTAATGAGACTGTTGAACTGCCCTGTGTTTCCGTCCAGCCGACAAAAGTATAGCCGGTCTTTTCGGGGCCCTCGGGAACCTTGAATGAATATATCTGACGCATATCCTGCTTATAAGCCGAACCGTCCTCTTTGAGGAATTTTGTTGTTATCCACGGCATTTCAAAATAAACATTGTATGTGGGATAATTGTCTTTTGTCAAGTCGAGGGAGTATCTTGTTGTGCCGTCGTCAGAAGTATGTGTGTTAACTATAAAATGCGGGTCGGTGTTACTTGTGTCGTGGCCGAAATACAGCCAGCCATCAGAAGCTCTTAAATCCCATGCGGTTGCGTCGTCCTTATTCCGGGTTACGGTCATATCGGCTCCGCTGAATAACGTCGAACCCGTGTTGTCTTTAAGATATGTAACACCGTCCGAAAGGCAGATTTTGTAACGGTCTGCATTGCTTGTGGTGTCATAATATTCAATTGTCCACATTTCATTGTAATACGTATCAAACGGTACTTTCCTTATAGTAATTGAAGTGCCGTAATAGTCATCCCGGGTTTGCACATACTGTATAGGATCATCTCCAAGGTCATCAACAATGGGATACTTGCCGTCCTTTAATTCACTGCCTCGGGCAAGGTATCTTTCCCACCCAAAAGTAAACTTATTTTTGCCCTTAAACAATGTTCTGCAATCCTCATAAAAAGCAAAAACAGAATAAGTCCATTCGTTGCCGTTGATATCCTTCGGTCGTGAGGTTTCGGCTTTTGCATTCAGATTGATAATCGGCATTATTCCGATTAAAATGCTGAGACTAAGAACCAATGCGGTTAATTTACGATACATGGTCATGCACTCCTTAAAATTTATTAGTGTAAATTTTTGCTAAATGCTTTTTTGAATTGTTAAATTTGCTTCCGTCTCGGGCGAGAGCTTGAAATCATATTTCATTTCGAGCGATTCAAAAAGATTCTGAAGAACCTCGGTTGCAATCGCTTTCAAATCCAGACCCGAAACAAAGGCAATAACCTCCTGCTGTTCTTCTTCGGGAACCTTAAAAATCCGCATTGAAGCGGTCAGAAAGCGCTCGATTTTTCGATTAAACGGAAAATGTATGCTGCATTTTTTCGCCATATAGCTTCGCATAAGCCCCGCCGTGCCGATTTCAAGCTCATAAAAGTCGCTTTCGGAATAATCGGGGAAATATTTGCCGAAAATCTGCTTCAGCTCCGCAGTTGTGTTCAGATAAATATATTCGCAGATGTTGGGCAAAGTGTAGGCTTCAAGATAAATTTCCCTGATATTTTCGTTAAGCTCCGTTATCGTAAGCTGAATTGCGGTTTCAACCGCATAGGCATAAACCGGCGGCAATTTTTCGCCGGAAATACTCCTTGCCATGCTGAACTGACCGCCGAACATGGTTTTCACAAGCTCCATAAGGACGGCGTCCTTGGTCGGGAACTGATTCTGATAGCTCCCCCTTGATATGCCCGCTTCTTCAACAATCCGGCTGACCGAGGTTTCTTTGTATCCCTGCTCAATAAGCAGCCTGACGCAGACCGAAAGGATCTTTTTTCTTGTTTCAATTCCGTCTTTTCTCATATTATAATACGCTTCCGATCATTTTTGTAATACGCATATTAAATATAGCATTTTTCGTGAAATATGTCAACGAATTTCACAACATTTGATTTTATCTTTTTTTAAACACAATACACTCTGACCGTTCCCTGTAATATTCCGCCGTGCGGTTTCATAATATGCTAATGACAGGTCAACATGGGAGGGCTGCATTTGAAAGGCATTGTTGAGCAAAGAGCCATTGAGCTGGCTGAATATATCGTCAAAAACAAAACCACCGTGCGCGCGGCGGCAAAGAAATTCGGCGTTTCAAAGAGCACGGTACATATGGATGTTTCCGAAAGGCTTAAAAAGCTGAATCCCGCCCTATACAAAGATGTGCGTAAAATACTTGATAAAAACAAAGCGGAAAGGCACATCAGAGGCGGTATGGCGACAAAGCAAAAATTTTTGAAATAATGCCCAGTTTTCTGTTGAATTCGGTTATAATATGTGATAAAATTAATTTGTTCTTTGGGGTTTGTTCCCTGATATTTCAAAAGAAAGGACTGACATAATGAAGCAGCTTAAAATCGGCATCATCGGTGCCGGAAGAATCGGTTCCCTTCATGCGAAGTCGATAACATACAATGTTCCGACCGCAACAGTTGTCGGAATCACAGATGTTTTCAAGGCTAACGCCGAAAAAGTCGCCTCGGAGCTGAACATTCCGAAGATTTATGACGACTACAAGCAGATGCTCGCTGACCCCGAGGTTGAAGCAGTTCTCGTCTGCTCCTCAACGGATACTCATGCAGACATAGCAATCGAAGCCGCTGCGGCAGGCAAGCACATTTTCTGCGAAAAGCCCGTTGACCTCACTCCCGAAAAGGTAAACGCAGTTATCGAAGCGGTTAAAAAGGCAGGTGTTAAGCTCCAGGTTGGATTTAACCGCCGCTTTGACCATAACTTTGCCCATGTCAGAGAGATGGTAACCGACGGCAAAATCGGCGATGTACACATCATCAAAATCACATCGAGAGACCCCGCTCCCCCGCCGGCAGAATATTCGGCAGTCAGCGGCGGAATGTTCCTTGATATGACCATTCATGATTTCGACATGGCCCGTTTCCTTGCGGGCAGCGAAGTTACGGAGGTCTATGCAAACGCTACTTGCCTTGTTGACCCCGCAATCGGCGAAGCCGGCGATGTTGACACCGCAGTTATCAGCCTTAAATTTGCCAACGGAGCAGTCGGCGTTATCGATAACAGCAGACGCGCCGCCTACGGCTATGACCAGAGAATCGAGGTCTTTGGCAGCAAGGGCGCTGCAGCAGCTTCAAACGACACCCCGACAAATGTTGTCTTTATGGGCGATGAGGGAGTTGTTTATGATAAGCCGCTCTATTTCTTCCTTGAAAGATATATGCAGTCTTTCAGAGATGAAATGCTTCAGTTCGTTGACGCCGTGCTTGAAGACAAGGCTACACCCACAACGGGCGAAGACGGACTTAACTCCATTCTTGTTGCTCTCGCCGCCAAGAAATCGGTTGCAGAGGGCAGACCCGTTAAGCTTTCCGAAATGATGTAAACAATCAAACACGCCTGCCGTGCCGCTTTGGCTTGACAGGCGTTATTTTTATGGCTGATATTCGGATTTATCGTTTGGTTTAAGGCTAAGCTCAACTGCGGTTGTTTCCGCGAGCTTTTTGCTCTCAACGGCAAAAAACACGCCGTCGTCCGACGCGCAAACGCTGTAAGAGTGCCATTGCGTTTCGTAATAAAGGCAGTTACCGTTTATCTCTCCGCTCTTAAAAAGAGCTTTTGTTACCTCATCGGCGGAATCCTCGGGAGAATATGCGTTGATTATTCTCTGCGCCAAGCTAATGAATTTTTCCTGCGCTCCCTGCATGGTGCAGGCGGCGCTTATTCTTTTGACATTGCTGCTTTCATCCGTCTTTATTTCAAGAGCATATTCCGTTCCCTGCTCATCGGAGGCAAAGCAAACGCAGTTTCCGCTTTCATTGAAAATCTCCGCCGTTTCGGGCAAAACAACGCCGCTGTCAAACAGCCTGTCGAGGAATATTCGGGGACTCATTTTTTCCTGAACGGAGCAAGCGGCAAGAAGCATCATTAAAAGCACCGAAAGTGAAAAAACAGCTTTTTTCATTATCAGTATTTCTTCTTTCTCTTGATATTGACCGCCGCTATGCCGCCGATTACGGAAGCAACGGTTACAATCACCGCAAGGATAAGCATACCCGTGCCCGCGGAAGCCTTATTTACAGAAAAAAGCACAATCGAGTTTATTAGTGACTGACCCAAGCCGCTCAGAGCCCCATAAAGCGCACCGTTCTGCTTTATGGGTCTTGCCGTAAAAAATCCCGAAACAAGCCCCGACAGCGCGCCGAGCGCCAAGCCCGCAGGCATATAAGAGCTGAAACCGACTCCCGATTTAAGCGCAAAAGCGGCAAACACGGCAACCGCCGCAAAATAGATGACGCTGCCCAAAACCGCTCCAATCAGAATTTTAGCCGCAGGCGAAACCTTTTTTTCGTCTCTGCGCGTTTTTTTTACTTTTCCGCTCACATAAAAAACTCCCCTCATATTATCTGCTAAAATAATATGAGAGGAGTTTATAAAGTATTCTGCAAAATTAAGCGTCGAAAGTATCGTCCTTTTTCTTGGTCTTCTTTCTCTTTGCTTTGCTGCTTTCTGCGGCTTCTTCCATCTTCTTTTTCTTTTCTGCCTCAGCAGCTTCCTTGGCAGCCTGTCTTTCGGCTTCCATCTTTTCATTGGCAGTATTGTTGGTTGAAACAGCCCAGCGCATAATCTTCATCTTGTTTCTGTCCGCGCCGGTTTCGATGATGAGAGAATCTTCTTTAACGGTTACAACTCTGCCGACAATGCCGCCGATGGTTGTTATCTCATCGCCGACCTGAACGCTGTCACGCATTGTCTGCTCTTCTTTTTGCTTTTTCTTCTGCGGCCTTATCATAACAAAATACATAATTGCAAACAAAGCAACCATCATAATAATCATTGACATGGGATTGCCCTGCTGAGCCGTTGCGCCGCTCTGAGTTGACTGAGCCAAGAGAGAAATAAAGTTCATTAACCTAACCTCCAAAACATAATGCAATTATTATACAATAATGTGCCGAAATATGCAATACCAAAATTAAATAATTTAAAGTATCATTACAAAAGTTCCCGCCGTTATCAGCACGCCGCCGATGACGGTCTTGACCGTGACGGTTTCGTGCAGGATAAAGAATGCAAGAACCATCGAAATTACAACGCTGAATTTATCAATCGGCACAACCTTTGAAGCTTCTCCGAGCTGCAGAGCTTTATAATAAAACAGCCATGAAAGCCCCGTAGCAATGCCCGAAAGAACAAGGAACACCCAGCTTTTTGCGCCGATGTCCGATATGCCGCTCTGCTTACCCGTGATGAAAACAATCCCCCATGCAACAACGAGCACAACAGCAGTCCTTATCGCCGTGGCAAGATTTGAATCAACGCCGGAAATACCTATTTTTGCAAGAATTGATGTAAAAGCGGCAAACACGGCAGATAAAAGAGCATATAATACCCATGCGTTTTTCATTTTCACAACCGTTCCTTTCAAAAAAAGCTCAATTTATATTCTTGTATCAAGAATATCGACATTTTCCGCGCGGAATTTTTCAAAGGTTCCGTTATCAAGGCTGTCACGAATCCGAGCCATAAGCATATTATAAAAATACAGATTATGCATTACGCAAAGGCGCATTGCAAGCATTTCCTTGCTTTTGAAAAGATGCCGGATATATGCCCGCGAAAAATTGCGGCAGGTCGGGCAGGAGCACTCGGGGTCAATCGGCAGAGGATCACGCTCATACTTTTTGTTGTTAAGATTGATTATTCCCTTGTTTGTGAAAAGATGACCGTGCCTTGCGTTTCTGCTGGGCATAACGCAGTCAAACAAATCCACGCCGCGATAAACCGCTTCAATTATGTTGCCGGGCGTGCCGACGCCCATAAGATAGCGTATTTTATCCGAGGGCATATGAGGCTCAACCGCAGAGATAATGCGATACATATCCTCCTTCGGCTCTCCAACGGCAAGACCGCCTATTGCATAGCCGTCAAGGTCAAGCTCGGCAATCCGCTTCATATTTTCAATTCTTAAGTCGTCATATGTGCAGCCCTGATTTATTCCGAAAAGGAGCTGATTCGGATTGACCGTATCGGGCAGAGAATTGAGCCTTTGCATTTCCGCCTTGCAGCGCTCAAGCCAGCGCACCGTTCTCTCGCAGGACTGCTTTGCATATGAATATTCCGCAGGGTTTTCAACACATTCGTCAAACGCCATTGCGATTGTGGAGCCGAGATTTGACTGTATTCTCATACTCTCCTCTGGACCCATAAAAATATGTCTGCCGTCAACATGGGACTGGAACGAAACCCCCTCCTCTTTGATTTTTCTCAAAGAAGCAAGGGAAAAAACCTGAAATCCGCCGCTGTCGGTCAAAATCGGACCGCTCCAGCCGGTGAATTTGTGAAGCCCTCCCATATCTCGCACAAGTGAGTCGCCCGGGCGCACATGGAGATGATAAGTATTTGAAAGCATAACCTGACAGCCGATTTCTTTTAAATCAACCGCAGAAAGAGCGCCCTTGATTGCTCCGCAGGTTGCAACATTCATAAAAGCGGGCGTCTGCACCGTTCCGTGAACGGTAACAAATTCGCCGCGCCTTGCGCTGCCCTCTTTTTTGATAAGTTTATACATAGCGTTCTCCTTGTTTATCACAGAAACAGACAGGCATCGCCGAAGCTGAAAAATCTGTATTTTTCTTCTACCGCAATTTTGTAGGCGTTCATTGTGTTTTCATAGCCGCAAAACGCGCTGACAAGCATTATCAGCGTGCTCTCGGGCAAATGGAAATTCGTGACAAGGCAGTCAATGCACTTGAATTCAAAGCCGGGATAGATGAAAATGCTTGTCCACCCGTCATCCTCGCATATTTTACCCTTGAATGCTGCAACGGATTCAAGAGTACGGCAGCAGGTGGTGCCCACGGCGAAAACTCTGCCGCCGTTTGCCTTTGTCCGATTGATAATTTCAGCCGTTTCAGCAGGCAGATGATAATGCTCGGAATGCATATGATGCTCCTCAATGTTATCAGCCTTAACGGGTCTGAAAGTGCCGAGCCCCACATGGAGCGTCACAAAGCCTGTTTCAACGCCCATATTCTTTATTTTTTCAAGCAGCTCGGGGGTAAAATGAAGCCCCGCGGTAGGAGCGGCGGCGCTGCCCTCCTCTTTGGCGTAAACCGTTTGATATCTGCTTTTATCTTCAAGTTTTTCGGTTATGTAATGAGGCAGAGGCATCTCGCCCACACGGTCAATCACATCGAAGAAATTGCCCTCAAAGCCAAAGCGCGCAATGCGGTTTCCGTCAGGCAAAACCTCGGTTATCTCCGCCGTGAGTATTCCGCCGCCGAAGGTGAATTTGTGCCCCACCCTCGCCTTTTTGCCGGGGCCTGTTATGACCTCCCATGTGTCAAAGCTTTTCTGATTGAGCAAAAGGAACTCAACAACCGCTCCCGTGTCGTCCCTCGTGCCGTACATTCTGGCGGGGAGCACCTTTGTGTTGTTGAGAATAAGGCAGTCGCCTGGCTTGAAATACTCGGTTATATCCCTGAAAATACGGTGAGTAATTGCACCCGTTTTTTTGTCCATAACGAGCAGCCTTGAGCTGTCTCTCGGCTCTGCGGGAGTTTGAGCTATCAGCTCTTTCGGCAAATCGTAATAAAAATCGCTTCTTTTCATTAAAAATCCTCAAATTATTTCAAAAAATTTTAATTTATTTGTGTAAATAATTGTTTGACTTCATACTGCAATGTGTGATATCATCATAATATTATAATGGGTTTTTGTCAAGGTTCATATTAACTTAAAAAACAACTAACAAAAACGATTTTTTAATGATTTTTTCTGAAAAGAGGTTGTTTCACATGAAGAAATACAAAGTCGGCATAGTCGGCGCAACGGGAATGGTCGGTCAGAGATTTGCAACTCTGCTCGAAAATCATCCCTGGTTTGAGGTTGCGGCTCTTGCTGCAAGCCCGCGCTCAGCCGGCAAATCATATAAAGAGGCTCTCGGCAGCAAATGGTGCATGGCAACTCCCGTGCCCGAAAAGATGGCGGATATGATTGTTATGGACGCTTCCGCCGACATTGAAAAGATTGCTTCAACGGTTGATTTCGTTTTCTGCGCCGTCGATATGAAGAAAGACGAAATAAAGGCTCTTGAAGAAGCATATGCCAAGGCTGAATGCCCCGTTATTTCCAACAACAGCGCAAACAGACACACGCCCGATGTGCCGATGATTGTTCCCGAGCTTAATCCCGAGCATGCCGAAATCATCAATGCTCAGAGAAAGCGTTTGGGCACAAAGAGAGGCTTCATTGCGGTTAAATCAAACTGCTCGCTTCAGAGCTATGTTCCCGCTCTTTTCCCGCTCCATGAGAAATACGGCGTTAAGGATGTTCTCGTATGCACCTATCAGGCAATTTCAGGTGCAGGAAAAACCTTTGATACATGGCCTGAAATGGTTGACAATGTTATCCCCTACATCGGCGGAGAGGAAGAAAAATCCGAAATCGAGCCTCTCAAAATTTGGGGCAAAATAGAGGGCGACAAAATCGTTCCCGCAACTTCACCCAATTTCACCGCTCAGTGCCTGCGCGTTGCCGCTTCCGACGGTCATATGGCGGCGGTATTCGTAAGGTTTGAAAACAAGCCTTCGATTGAAGAAATGAAAGAAGTATGGAAAAACTTCTCAGGCTATCCCCAGCAGGCGGAGCTTCCCAGCGCACCGAAGCATTTCCTCAACTATTTTGAGGAGGATAACCTGCCTCAGACAAAACTTCAGAGAAACCTTGAAAACGGCATGGCTGTTTCAATCGGCAGACTCAGAGAAGACAGCCAGTATGATTACAAATTCGTTTGCCTTTCACACAACACATTAAGGGGCGCCGCAGGCGGCGGAGTTCTGATGGCGGAGCAGCTCTGCGCTCAGGGCTACATCACCCCGAAATTCAACTGACGGAAGGAGATTATTTATGAAACAAACCGTTTTTACAGGCGCGGGAGTTGCCATTGTTACTCCCTTTACAGAGGATAACAAGGTAAATTATGACAAGCTTGCCGAGCTGCTTGAATTTCAGATTGCCAACAAAACCGACGCAATCATAATCTGCGGCACAACGGGCGAAGGCTCAACCCTCGACCACGAGGAGCATTCCGACACAATCAAATTTGCCGTTGATGTTGTTAACAAGAGAATCCCCGTTATCGCGGGCACGGGCAGCAATGACACAAATTATGCCGTAAAGCTCTCAAACGAAGCTGAAAAGGCAGGTGTTGACGCTATTCTTTCCGTTACTCCTTACTATAACAAGACTTCTCAGAGAGGTCTTATTCAGCATTATAATTTCATTGCAGACAGAGTAAGCGTTCCCATTATAACTTACAATGTTCCGTCAAGAACGGGCGTCAATATCAAGCCGGAAACCTATTATGAGCTTTCACGCCACAAGAGAATAGTCGGCGCGAAGGAGTCAAACGCCGATATTTCCGCTCTCGCTCAGACGATTGCGCTTTGCGGCGATGACCTTGCAATGTATTCGGGCAATGACGATCAGATAACCGCCTTTATGGCTCTCGGCGGAAAGGGCGTTATCTCGGTTTTATCAAACATTCTGCCCGAGGTTTCTCACAACATCGCTTCAAAATACCTTGAGGGCGATTATGCAGAGAGCCGCAGGCTTCAGCTTGAATATCTTGATCTTTGCAACGACCTTTTCCTTGATGTTAACCCCATTCCCGTTAAAGAAGCCATGAATATGATGGGAATGAAAGTCGGCGATTGCAGACTGCCGCTCTATAAAATGACCGACGCGGCAAGAGAAACGCTCAGAAAAACGCTTGCAAGGCACGGTCTTGTTTAATCCGTAAACAGAGGTAAAACAAATGGCAGGAATTTTATTAAGCGGATGCAACGGAAAAATGGGCAAGGCTGTAACTCTTAATGCCGCCGCAACAGACGGCTGCAAGGTAGTGGGCGGAATAGATGTTTTCGCGCAGCAGCTCAGCGATTATCCCGTTTTTGCCTCCCCCTCTCTTGTTTCAAAAGATATAATAGAAAAAACCGACTGCATAATTGATTTTTCAAATCCGAGCGCACTTGCGGGTTTGCTTGAATTTGCTGTTGCAAACTCGCTTCCCGCAGTTATTGCGACAACGGGTCTTAATGACGCGCAGATAAATATGATAAAAAATGCGGCGGAAAGAATTCCCGTATTTTTCAGCGCAAATATGTCGCTCGGCGTTAACCTTGTTTGCGAGCTTGCAAAAAAGGCGGCGAGTGTTCTCGGCAATTCCTTTGACATTGAAATCGTTGAAATGCATCATAATCAGAAGCTTGACGCTCCGAGCGGAACGGCGCTGATGATTGCCGATTCTGTCAAAGAAGAGCTTGAAAATGATGTGAAGTATGAATACGACCGCCACTCCAAGCGTGAAAAGCGCTCAAAGAACGAGATTGGAATACATTCCGTCAGGGGCGGCACAATAACCGGCGAGCACGAGATTATATTTGCGGGTCACGATGAAATCATAAAGATTTCTCACAGTGCAAGAAGCAAGGAGCTTTTTGCCACGGGCGCAATCAACGCCGCTTTATTCATCAGCGGAAAACCCGCAGGGCTTTATAATATGTCGGATATGCTCAGATAAATTCAGGAGGTCTTAAAAATGAAGCTTGTTGAAAATATATTCGTAACCGAAGATGTAACGCTTTTTTCGCTTTGCGACGCACCTGCCGACATTTCACACATGGCGGATGTTTTTAAATTGATTGCGGACGCGGGAATAGATGTTGATATGATTTCACAGTTTCCGCTCAGCGGAGCAAGCTCAGGCTTTTCTTTCACCGTCAGCGACAAGGACTTTGTTCCGGTTCTTGCAATCGCTTCGGAATTGAGAAACAGATCTCCCAAAACTAAAATCAGCGTCAGCAGCGGCAACTGCAAAATAACCGTCAGCGGCGAAGCAATGAGAGGCACTCCCGGAGTTTCGGCAGGCGTTTTTAAGGCCGTGGCAAGCGTTGACGCAGATGTAAGAATGATAACCACCTCGGAAATCGAGATTGCCATGCTCGTTGTTAAATCCGATGTTGACGAAGTTATCGAAGCCATTAAAAAGGAGTTCTGCGAATAACTGTTTTTTGAATTAATCACCCGCTTGCCGAGCAGGCGGGCGATTTTGTATTCTATCAAAAAATCTCCGAGCTTGTGCGGAAAACGCCCGTCCAGCTCGGAGATTTTTTTCGTTATCAATTTTCGCCGCCGTTGCTTTTGCCCTTGCCGCTCATACCGCCCCACGCCGCCACGGAAATTAGCAGAACTCCGCCTGTAACTCCGGCAATTATTTTGTATTTTCCGCTTTTGGGAGAAATCTCAGCCGATGCCTGCGTTTCTATTGCAGGCTCTGCCTGATTGACTGACGAAACGCCGTCTGTCTGCGCCGTTTCAGGCGGCTGAGTAACAATGACCTGAGATATTATAACTTCTTTTTCATAATAATATACGGTTGCTTTTTCGGTTCTTTTGGGTTTTGTTGTTTTTTCGGATGTCCTGACCGCCGCCGTTGTTTTAAGAACGGTTGTTGAAGGCTTGGTTTTTCTGACATAGCTGTAAGGCGGCGAGGTTTTTATCTCAAACTTTTCGGTTGTTGTTTTGGCAGCAGTTGTTTTCTTGGATTTTGTTGTTTTTTCTGCATTTATGTTGGGGTTGTAAGCAGGGTCGCTGTTATCGGCGGTGGGTGAAATAACTCGCGCAGTGGTTTCCTTATATTCTTCGTTTATGAGGGTATAGCCGTAAACATTTGACGGCACGCCATTAGCATCAATATATCTGACGGAGCCGTGTATTTCTCTCGGCAGACCCTCTTTTACGCCGAGCCTGATTTCACAGGTTGCGCCGTTGTTTTCGTCAATGCTCATTGCCCCGTCAAAGCTGTATTTTGCGATATCATAGCTCTGCGGAGAGCTGCTCATCGTCATTACAAAAGGCTCAGAGCCCTCAACCGTCATTGAAATTCCCGCCGCAGTATTCCCCTGTTCAAGCGCCGGGTCGATAAACATAAAGCAGAGGAAAACGGCTCTGTTGGGATTGTCAAACTTCACTTTCAGAAAGCCGTGGGTAACTCCGCAGTTGCTCTCGCCGTTAATAATTTTATAGACCGTTGCTCCGTCCCACTCAACGCCTTTATCCTCTCCGTCAATATCGGCCGAAAACGCCGCCAGCGATAATCCCGCGGCAAAAATAAAGGCAAGTAAAATTGCAGAAATCCTTTTCATTGAACCGCCCCAATCGTGAAAATCCTGTTATATAAAGCAGTATATCACAGAATTTTGTCGGCTTCACTAATTGTGCCGATTTGTCACAAGCTTTTTAAATAATACTTGACAAAGAATTTATTAGGCAGGATAATGTGTTTGAATTTGTTTGGAAGCACAGCTTGAAATGCAACGGGAAAGGATTAGTATGCCGAGCGTTAAATCAAGCCTGACCGTTCTTTTTGACGACCCGTTTTGGGTGCTGCTGTATGAGCGG
>JAEDGK010000050.1 GCA_016297555.1 Clostridiaceae bacterium | reverse complement strand
AGTATTTCTTAAAGATATAATCAAAATTAACACTAAAGCCGATTTTGCACCGTTCTGCGTGCAATTCGGCTTTTTTCTTTGAAAAGCATTGACGATTAATTCCCTTTATTATATCATTAATATATATATTGGATAAGCGAGGGAGCGAAAATGAAACACACGGTTATTCTTGCACTTAAAAAATTTGCCGCTCTGCTCCCCGCGCCCGCATATTCGGTAACTACAATCCGTCTTAAACGCGGATAAAAGGTAAATTCACGGAGGAAAAATGGATAACAAACGAATGACACTTAACGAATTTGGCAAGGTGCTCGAGGACGAGCTGGATTTTGATTTCAGCGTGAGCGAAAAGCGCATTGAAAGCCTTGACGAATTTGATAAAGAGCTGATGGCTCGGTTTAACAGCGGCGAGGGGCGCATTTTCTACCGAGGAGAAAGAATAAACGACATAAGCCGCCCGCTTGTGCCGACTATTCTCAGAAACAGAAAAGAATTGCTTAAAAACGGCGAGCGGTTCATAAACATAACCTCTGATTTCCTGATTGATTATTACAAATCAAACGGCAACTGCTTCGGGTTTTATAACTCCACCTTCGGCAAGGCGGGGAAATACAGGCTTTATGAATTCTGCGCTTTTTCTCAGCATTATTATAACTCCTCTCCTTTGATTGATTTCTCAAAATCCCTTTATGTTGCAATGTCCTTTGCGCTTAAAGGCAGAGCCGTTTTTGATGACGACTGCGTTATTTATACGGTTGAAATCAGCGATAACGACAGCTACACAACCGACCCCGTGACGGCGGAATGTTGGCTCAATAACTTGAAGATAACAATTTACAACACCCTTGACGAGAGAATGAAGCCGAGGATAATAACTCCCGAATTATTCAAGGAAATGCGCGAATCCGCCGACGCAAGGGCAAAAGCGCCCTCTCCGAAAGCAAAGCTTATCGATATCCCCACAAACGATTTGATGAAATTCCAAAAAGGCGTTTTCCTGCTTCTTACGGATTACAGCCTTGTTTACCGCTCCTATCTGACGAAAAATATCCGCAATGATTTCAAGGTTACAAAATACATCATCAGCAAGGATATCTGCCCCGCTCTTGTCAAAACGGTTTCTCACGACGCGCCGTGGTATGAGTATGACAGCCTGCTTGATGTCAAGAAAGGAATAAAAAAGGTGCTCGACCTCGGCTATGACGGCGTTTGAAGCAAGGCAATATTTCGGCTGACCGCCCATTAAAATGCGGCGGCAAAGGAGCTAAATGAGTTATGATAAAAGCTATCGAAAGCGTTATCGGAATTCTTGCCCATGTTGACGCGGGCAAAACCACGCTGACCGAGGCGATACTGTATAAAACAGGCGCAATCCGCAGGCTCGGCAGAGTTGATAAAAAGGACTCTTGGTTTGATTCACACGAGCTTGAAAGAAGCCGCGGAATAACCATTTTTTCAAAGCAAAATCCGTTTAGAATCGGCGAAAAACGCTTTACCTTGATTGACACTCCGGGTCATGTCGATTTTTCCGCGGAGATGGAACGCACTCTCGGCGTGCTCGACTATGCCGTTTTGGTAATTGACGGCACAAGCGGCGTGCAAAGCCACACGGAAACAATCTGGCAGCTTCTTAAAGAATACAAAATCCCCGTTTTCATCTTTGTAAACAAAGCGGACAGAGAAGGCTTTGACGGACAGAATATGATGAAAGAGCTGAAATCAAAGCTCGGCGAGGGCTGCGTCGATTTTTCTCTTGAAGAAGATAAGCTGAATGAAGAAATATCAATGCTCAGCGAAGAACTGCTTGAAGCCTATCTTTCGGGCAAGAGCAACGATGAATTTCTGAAAAACAGCATTTCCCGCCTTGTTGCGGGCAGAGAGCTTTTCCCCTGCTTTTTCGGCTCTGCGCTGTTTGACCGCGGAGTTGACGCCCTGCTTGACGGAATTGAAAAATACACTCTGCTTAAAGATTATCCCGAGGATTTCGGGGCGTATGCCTACAAAATTCTTCACGATTCGCAGGGAAACCGCATAAGCTTTCTGAAAATAACGGGCGGCTCACTTTCGGTCAAAATGCCGCTCGGAGGTGAAAAAATCGACCAAATCAGGATATATTCGGGCGAAAAATTTGAAGCCGTTCAGTCGGTCGGTGCAGGCTCGGTCTGTGCCGTCACGGGGCTTGAAAGCGTTCATCCGGGCGAAACGCTCGATAAAAGCGGTGAATTATCAAGCCGAAAGCCGAAGCTCACTCCCCTGCTTTCATCACGGGTTATCACGGACGGCTCTGCGGATATCCACACCGTCTATTCAAAGCTGAGGCTTCTCGGAGAAGAGCTGCCCGAGCTTTCTGTTCAAATCCGTTCATTTTCGGGCGAGGAGCAAATTCAAATCCGCGTTATGGGCAGAATTCAGCTTGAAATTCTGAAATCGCTCGTTGCGGAGCGTTTCGGAATTAACATTGATTTCAGCGATTGCAGAATTCTATATAAGGAAACGGTTGCCGCCCCCGTTATGGGCTACGGTCACTACGAACCTCTGCGGCATTATGCCGAGGTTCAGCTCCGAATTGAGCCGGGCGAGCGCGGCAGCGGAATTGAAGCTGCAAGCGAATGCAGCCTTGAAATGCTCGACTCAAACTTCCGCAATCTTGTGCTCACTCACATTCTTGAAAAGGAACACATCGGAATTCTGACGGGTTCTCCGCTGACCGATGTTAAAATAACCCTTACCGCAGGCCGCTCGCACCTTAAACACACCGAGGGCGGAGATTTCAGAGAGGCGACCTACCGCGCAATCCGTCAGGGGCTTGAAAAGGCAGAAAATATTCTGCTTGAACCCTATTATGCCTTTACCCTGCGGGTTCCGTCCGCCTTTCTCGGCAGAGCAATTTCCGACATTCAGCGCCTTTGCGGAGAATTTGAAGCTCCCGAAATGACGGAAACAGAGGCAATCATTACAGGCTGTGCTCCCGTTTCGGAATTTATGAATTATCCCGAGGAGGTTGCGGCTTATACGGGCGGCAGAGGCTTTGTTTCGATGAAAGAAAACGGCTACCGCGAATGTCACAATGCGGCTCGGGTGATTGAAGAAATCGGATATGAAAAAGACAGGGATCTCGAAAACCCGTCATCATCGGTATTTTGCTCTCACGGAGCGGGATTTGAAGTGAAATGGTATGATGTTGACGGAATGCGGCACATAAAGTAATTGATTTCTTAGTTTAAAGTATGATATACTCATAAAAAACACATCGAAAAGAGGAAACAAAAATGGCAAAAATAATCGGCGAAAAAATTCCAAATATTCCTTGGCAGGATAAGCCCGCAGGATATAAATATCCCGTTTGGCGTTACAGCGGCAATCCCATTATAACCCGCGACAATCTTTTTATGGCAAACAGCATTTTTAACTCCGCCGTTGTGCCTTTCGGCGACGGATTTGCGGGCGTGTTCCGCGTTGATTTCCGTTCGCGCGATCAAAAGCTCGTTACGGGCTTCAGCAAGGACGCCGTAAATTGGGAGCTTGAAGAAAAAACCATCTTTGAGGGCTACGACCCCCGCCTTTGCCTGATTGACGGCAAATACTATCTCTCTTGGGTCAACCTCACTCCGCAGGGCACAACCATCGGCATAGCTTACACAACCGACTTTAAAGAATGGACTCAGCTTGAGGACGCCTGCTATCCCGTTGCCCGCAACGGCGTGCTGTTCCCGAGAAAAATAAATGACGAATATATGCTGCTTATCCGCCCCTGCGACAGAGGTCACACACCTTACGGCGATATTTTTATCAGCCGCAGCAAGGATTTGACCTATTGGGGCAAGCACCGCTTTGTTATGTCCCCCGTAAAGAACTGGGAGATGACGAAGGTCGGCGCGGGACCCACTCCCATTGAAACGGACGAGGGCTGGCTGATGTTTTATCACGGCGTTATCACAAGCTGCAACGGCTTCACTTACAGCATGGGCGCGGCAATTCTCGATATTGAAAAGCCGTGGATAGTCAAGCACAGAGCGGACAGCTTCCTGCTTGCGCCGCACGAGAATTATGAATGTGTCGGCGATGTGCCTAATGTTGTTTTCCCATGCGCCGCCCTTGCGGACAGCGAAAGCGGAAAAATCGCCGTTTATTACGGTGCGGCGGACACAAGCGTTGCTCTGGCTTTCACGACGGTTGACGAAACGATAGAATTCATAAAGAAGAACGATTTGTTAAAATAATTATGCTTTTTGAAAAAACAAAGATTTCGGGAATTGAAGTCAAAAACAGAATAATCCGAAGCGCAACGCATGACGGCTTGGCTGAAGAAAACGGCGCTCCGAGTGAAATGCTCATTAAAAAATATGAGTACCTTGCCGAAAACGAGGTCGGCTGTATTATCACGGGCTATGCGGCAGTCAGTCAAAACGGCGTTTCTCCTTATCCCAAAATGCTTAAAATATTCAGCGATGAGGTAATCGATAAATACAGAGAGCTGACCGAAGCGGTTCACCGCCGCGACACGCCCATTGTGCTGCAAATTGCCCATTGCGGCAGACAGACTTCTTCCAAAACAATAGGCTGTCAAAAGGTTGCTCCTTCAAATGTTTTTCACGCCTTCTATCCCGACAAAGCAAAAGAACTCGGTGAAGATGAAATTCAAAGAATAATCAACGATTTTGTCAATGCCGCCGTCAGAGCTGAAAAAGCGGGCTTTGACGCCGTTCAGCTTCACGCCGGTCACGGATACCTGCTTCACGATTTTCTTTCTCCTTACGGAAACAGGCGGTCTGATTTGTGGGGCGGCACATTGGAAAATCGGTGCAGAATTGTTGAGCTGATTATCAAAGGGATTAAGCAGAGCACAAAGCTGCCTGTTTGGATTAAGCTGAGCGCCGAGGATAACCGAAAGGGCGGTATGAACATAAATTCATCCGTTGAAATCTGCAAAAGGCTTGAAGCGGCAGGCTGCGATGCAATAGAGGTTTCCTGCGGAACGGTGCAGGACGGAATGAATACAATGCGAAGCAAGCTGATGCCCATGGACGCTGTTTTTAAATACAGAGAGCCTTGCGCCTCATTTCCTCCCCTGCTGAAAAAGATTTCTCTTTCTGCGGCTAACCTTATAAATCCGCTTATCAAACAGCCGACGCCTGTTGAAAATTTTAATGTCAACAACGCCGAAATCATAAAAAGCAATGTTTCCGTCCCCGTAATAGCCGTGGGCGGCATACATAAGCTCAGCGATATGGAAAATATTCTTGAAAACAAAAAGGCAGATTTCATTTCGATGTGCAGACCGTTTATCTGCGAGCCAAACCTTGCAAAAAAGCTCAAAGACGGTTCTCAGACTCAGGCAAAATGCATTATGTGCAATTACTGCGGCTTGGTAATCGAAAAAGAAAGAACACTCTGTCTTTACGGTAAAGTTAAATAACAAAACGGGTCTGCATCCTAAAATCAGGATACAGACCCGTTAAATTTATGCTGTTATGCTCTCACTCCGAGGCTGATAACATCAATCGCGCCGACGGGGCATTCGGCATGGCATTTGCCGCAGCCGACGCACTTTTCATAATCGACCTTTGCACAGAAGCGGTCAATCGTTACCGCTCCCTCTTCGCACGCCTTGACGCACTTCATACAGCCTATGCAGCCCGCCTTACATTCCTTGCGGGTTACCGCGCCCTTATCGTGGTTTTTGCAGAGCACGGCTGCCTTTGTTTCCTCAAGCGGCATCATTTCGATAAGCCCCTTGGGGCAGGTTTTAACGCACTTGCGGCAGGCGCGGCACTCAAAGGGATTAATTCTCGCAATGCCGTCGCAAATGCTTATCGCGCCGTATTCACACGCCTGAACGCAGTCGCCGAAGCCGATACAGCCGTAAATACATTCCTTAGGTCCGCCGAAAATCTGAGATGCCATTTTACAGCTTTTAACACCCTGATATTCAAGCTTGATTTCTGCGTTTATGTTATGACCCTGGCAGAGAACGACTGCCGCCGAAGGCTTAACCTCGCCTGCGGCAAGCCCCGTTATCTCACCGATGGCTTTGGCGGTTTCGTTGCCGCCGGGAGCACAGAGAGCCGTGTTTTGCGTTTCTCCCTTTGAAAGCGCGGCGGCATAGCCGTCACAGCCCGAAAAGCCGCAGGCTCCGCAGTTTGCGCCGGGGAGACATTCTCTTATTTTCTCCGCCTTTTCGTCAACGGGAACTGCAAAAATCTTTGAAGCTATCGAAAGACCGAGTGCGGCAATCAGTCCGATAACAGAAACGATACCGACTGCAATCAATATTGATTCCCAATTCATACTGCCGCCTCCTTAACCGAATATTCCGTCAACAAGCCCCGTAAAGCCGAGGAAAGAAACGGAAACAAGGGAAGCCGCTATCAGAACGATGGGCAATCCCTGAAGAAACTTGGGGATATCGCAGCTTTCAAGGCGGCTGCGAACACCCGAGAAAATAACCATTGCAAGCATAAAGCCGAGACCCGCACCCACGCTGTTGAGCATCGAGTGAGCAAAATTATACTCGTTGCTGACATTGAGAAGAACAACGCCGAGAACCGCGCAGTTTGTGGTTATCAGCGGCAGATAAATGCCCAGCGCGTTATAAAGCGGGGGCATAAACTTTTTGAGAATTATCTCAACAAGCTGAACAAGCGCCGCAATAACAAGAATGAATACGATTGTCTGAAGATATTCCAAATCGTTTGCAATAAGCAGATATTTGTTTATCGGATATGTAACCGCAGTTGCAAGAGCCATAACGAAAATAACCGCCGCAGACATACCGACCGCCGTATTCAGCTTTTTGGAAACGCCGAGGAACGGGCATATACCTAAAAACTTGCAGAGAACAAAGTTTTCGGTCAAAATTGCCGTCAGAAGAATGGAAAGAGCTATTTTCATGCCTGTTCACCCTCCTTTTTTTCGCCGCAGCCCTTGCCCTCGGCAAGAATTGCACAGTTTTTAGCCATCGGGCACGCCTTGCAGCCGCCCAAATCAGCCTTGGGCTTGCCCTTCTTTTCCGCAATTCTGTTGGCGCACGCCATAAGAATTCCGAAAGTAAAGAAGCCGCCGGGAGCAAGAATGAATATCATCATCGGGCTTATAACGCCGTCCTGCGGGATAAGAGTGAAGCCGTTAAAGCCGTTGAGAACATTTTCGCCGAAAAGCACAAGCAAATTCTGTGCGCCTGCAAGGAATGTTCCCGCGCCGAGAATTTCTCTGACCGACGCCATACAGCAAAGCGCAATCGTGAAGCCGACGCCCATACCCAAGCCGTCAACCGCCGAAGCGATAACGGAGTTTTTGCCCGCAAAGGCTTCCGCTCTGCCGAGAATAATGCAGTTAACAACGATAAGCGGCAGGAAAACGCCGAGCGCCGCGTCAAGAGCGGGAACAAACGCCTTGACTATCATCTGAACTATCGTAACGAATGATGCGATAATAACTATATAAGCGGGAATACGAACCTTTGAGGGAATTATTTTTCTCAAAAGAGAAATAACGATATTCGAGCAAACGAGAACAATCATTGCCGAAATGCCCATACCGACAGCATTTACAACGCTTGTTGAAACGGCAAGAGTGGGGCAGGTTCCGAGAACAAGGCGCAGAACCGGATTTTCAGCAATAAGACCCTTTGTAAATTCCTTGCCGAGTGATTTTTTCTTATCAGCCATTGCTCTCACCTCCCGCTGCTTCTATGGCGGCGTTGACCGCTCTGACAACCGCTCTTGAAGTTATCGTTGCGCCCGTCAAAGCGTCGATTGAATTTTCGCCCGCCTTATCTTTTGAAACGGTTATACCGTTTACAAGTCCTTTGAATTGGTCACGGAAGCTCTCATTGGTTGCGTTTGCGCCGAGACCCGCCGTTTCTCCGTGCGAAAGAATGTTAACTCCCGTAACCTTGCCGTCGGCGTCAACGCCCGTCATAACGGAAATATCGCCGCCGTAGCCTTTTTCGGAATTAACGACAACATAGCCTATAACGCCGCCGTCCGCATTAAGCGCAGGCACAACGCTTGTTCCCTCCTCGGAGGAAAGCTCGTCACCGAAGCTGACAGCCTCGGGGAAAACCGTTTGTCTTGATTTAAGCTCCGTTTCAAGCGCAAGCTGCTCAATCTTGGGAGCGGTAACGGAATTTGTCATACCGAGCAGTAAAGCCGCAACAAAGCAAATAACAAAAAGGATAACCGTTGGAACCGCAAACTCTTTTATGTATTTCATTTCTGCGCTCCCTCCTTTGCTGTTTTCTCCTTTTTGGGAGTTCCGAAGGGCTTTGGTGTGGTTGCCATCTCAATAAGAGGCACAAGCAAATTCATTATCAGAATTGCAAATGAAACGCCCTCGGGAAGCGAGCCGAAAAGTCTGATGAGCGAGGTCAGCAGACCGCAGCCTATTCCGAAAATAATTCTGCCCTTGGTGTTTATGGGGCTTGTGGAATAATCCGTTGCCATAAAGAACGCGCCGAGCAGCAAGCCGCCGCCCATAAGCTGATAGGCAACATATTCAAAATCTCCCTTGCCCGCTATGAGCATAACAACGGCAACCGTGCCGATAAACGAAAGCGGAATTGCAGGGGAAATAACCTTTCTGATAAACAGGTAAAGCCCGCCGAGTATAAGCGCCGCGGCGCAGGTTTCGCCGAGACATCCGCCTCTGAGACCGATGAACATTTCGGTCAGCGAAGGCAGGGCTTCCATATTGCCCGCCGTGATATTTGCAAGCGGAGTGGCTGTTGAAACTGCGTCGGTTCTCCACGAAAGAGGAGCAGTCCAGCTTCCCATAGCCTTTGCAAATGAAATCAGAAGAATAATTCTTGCCGCTATTGCGGGGTTGGCAAAGTTCTGACCGATGCCGCCGAAAAACTGCTTAACAACAACAATGGCAACAACGCTGCCCACAGCCGCCATCCAAAGCGGAATATCAACGGGCAGATTGAAGGCAAGAATAACTCCGGTAACAACCGCGCTCAAATCGCCGATTGTGTTATGCCTTTTCATTGCCTTTCTTGCAAGAAATTCCGAAAGCACGGCGGTGATGACCGTGGTTGCGGTAACTGCGAGCACTCTCGGGCCGAATATTGCGATTGAAGCGGCAAGCGCGGGCATAAGCGCAATTATAACATCAAGCATAATTCTTGTTGTAGTCGCCGAAGAACGCAGATGCGGCGAAGCGCTGACAACAAGCTTTTTTCCGTCAACCATTATTTATTGCCCTCCTCTCTGAGAATAGCCTTGGCAAGACGCATATGCTGAACCAACGGCTTGCCCGCAGGGCAGGCAAAGGCACAGCTTCCGCACTCCATGCAGACATTGACGCCGATTTTTTTAAGCGCTTCAACATCTCTCGCCTTTGCCGCTCTGACAATATTGGTCGGCATAAGGCTCATCGGGCAGGCAGAGGCGCAGCGTCCGCAGCGTATGCAGTCCTTTTCGGGCTTGAGAACGGCGTCATCCTTTGCAAAAGCAAGAATTGCATTATTCTGTTTGAGCACGGGAAGCTCCGTTCCGACTATGGCAAGACCCATCATCGGACCGCCCGTTAAGATTTTGCAGGGCTCCGCGCTGAATCCGCCGCAGAAATCGATTATATCGCCGATATTTGTTCCCACGGGAACTCTGACATTTTTGGGATTTGCTATTGCCGAGCCGTCAACAGTCAGAGAGCGGCTGACAAGCGGCTTGCCCGTTTTAAGATAGCGTGCAATGAAAGCAGCCGAAGCAACATTCATAACAACGCAGCCGACATCCGCGGGCAGCTTTCCGGGCGGAACCTTTCTGCCCGTTGCCGACTGAACCATCATTTTCTCTGCGCCCTGTGGATATTTCGATTCAAGAACCATAAGCTTAACCTCGTCCTTGATATCGTCCTTGTGGTCGGCAATGTTTTTAAGAACCTTAAATGCCTCGGGCTTGTTATCCTCCGCGGCAATAATAACATTCTTAATGCCGAGCATATCCTTTATGGTGTAAACTCCCGAAAGGATATCCCATGAATTTTCGATACATTCGCGGTAGTCAACGGTTATGTAAGGCTCACATTCCGCCGCGTTGATAACAAGGGTATCAATGTTTTTATCGGGCGGAAAATTCAGCTTGATGTGAGTGGGGAATCCCGCTCCGCCCAAGCCGACAAGCCCCGATGCTCTGACAGCCTTGACGAAATCCTCGCGTGTTTCAACCTTTGGCGGCTCAATGCCCTCCCAAAGCCTCATCTCGCCGTCCGACTCGATTGTAACCGCTTTCGACATAACGCCGTTTGGCAGCTTCACATCGCCGACAGCCGTTACAACTCCCGAAACAGACGCGTGAATGGGCGCGCTGACAAACTTATCGGTGTCGCCTATAAGCTGACCGACGGCTACCTTGTCGCCGACCTTTACAAGCGGCTCGCAGGGAGCGCCGATATGCTGCTGCATAGGAATGGTTACCTTCTGCGGCACGGGAAGCCTGACGACCTCCGTTTCGGCGGTGTTTTTGTGATGAGCAACCTTAACGCCGCCTCTGACCTTTTTGACAGCTTTCAAAACGCCGTCAAGGCCGGTCTTTCCCATAATCTTTTTCCTCCTGTCGTTCTTATATTTAAAAAGGAATATTTTGAATTATCCTTAAAATAAGACTGATTTAATAAAAGTGCTTTTTCATTTTTTCAAGCGCGGGCATAACCGCTCTGAGAATAACGCCCGTCACCGCTCCCGTAGCAACGCCGAAAACCGCAAGCGCGGGCGCATAAAGCATTATGCTTGCCGTGCCCGTTATGAAAACCGCGGCAAAAAGCTGACCTATGTTGTGGCACAGCGCACTGATAACGGAAATGCCGATAAATCCGAGCCGATTCTTTGCAAACCTCATTAAAAGATACATAGCCGCCGCCGACAAAATTCCTCCCGAAAGGCTCATTATTCCTGCGGTAAAGCCCCTTGTAACAAACGCAAATCCGCCCTTAACAAGCGCAACGGTCATTGCGGCGGAAAAGCCGATATTCCCTGCGGCAAACATCGTTATTATGTTTGAAAATCCGGGTTTTGCCCCCGGCGGCAGAAACGGCATTGGCGGCAGAAGGCTTTCAAGAAAGCTCAAAGCCAGCGCAAGCGCACAGAGAATTGCCGTAAGCGCTGTTCGGTAAACAATATTCTTCTTCATACTCAATAAACAACTGCGTCAACATCGGCGCCCGTAATTGTTATAACTGTTTTTGCAGGCAGACAGGCGGCGGTATCTCCGCAGCGCGAAAGCCTGCCTGATTTAACGCAAAGCTTGTCCTCACATTCCGCCTGTTCAAACCAAATTTCTCCGTTTTCGGCAGCAATTACCACATCGGGCACGGTTTCGGGGCGAATTATTATTTTTTCTTTGACCTGCGAAAGGTCAAGCGTTTCAACGGTTTCGCCGTCAACGGTTATAACCGCCCGGGGATTTTCTCCGCCGAGCCTGCCGAGCACGGCAAAAATCGCGGCGGCGGCAAGTATAACGGCAATCACCGCAATATCGCCTTTTCTGAAAAGCTTCATTTTCATTGCTCCGCAAAAGTATATGAATTATCGGTTATTTCAATGACATCACGGGAAACTCCCGAAAGATAAATTTTCTTATCCTGAGTTATGAACACTGCCCGACAGCCGTATTCGGCGGCGAGCTTGCTCCCGCGCTCAATGCCGAGAACATAGCAGGCGGTTGACAGCGCGTCGCTTAAAAGTCCGCTCTCGGAAATCACGGTAACTGATACCAAACCGTTATCAACGGGATAGCCCGTTTCGGGGTCAAGAATATGATGATATTTTCTGCCGTCCTTTTCAAAGCTCTGCTCATAGCTTCCCGAGGTTGAAACACAGCTCTGCTCAACGCTGAGCTTTGCAATATATCTGCCCGCTCCGCCCTCGGGATCTCTTATGCCGACGGTAAAGGTCTTATCTCCGTAAAGCAAAACGCTGCCGCCCACGCTCACAACCGCGTGGCTGACGCGGCTTTTTTCAACGGCTTCTTTTATCTTATCAAGCGCAATTCCTTTACCTGCCGCGCCCAAATCAATAACCGCCGCCCTGTCCGAGAGCGTCAGATTATTTCCGCTCAATGTCAGTTTTTCATATCCGCTGTGCGAAAGAGCGTCGGCAAGAGCCTGCCCATCGGGAACACGGGGATTTGAGCCGAAGCTCCAAAGGTCGCTCACTCCGCCGAGCGTAAAATCAAATGCGCCGCCGCTTTTCTTGCAAACCTGCAAAAGCTCGGCAATCCAACCGCCGAGCTCGGAGCCGAGAACACCGGAGCCGTTTTGGTTGACGGAATGAATTTCCGAATTTTCGCTTGTACGCGAAAGAACTTCCGTATCAAGCCGAGCGGTGATATCGCTGATTTTCTGAGCGCATTTTTGCGAATCCGCTCCCTTTAACTCGGCGGACACATATGTATTCATTGCAAAGAAGCCGACATTTGCCGTTTTCATAAACACGCCGTCATAAATCAGAAGCGCCGCCGCAACGGCAGCGGAAATAACAGCGATAATAACAGCCGCTTTTTTCATCAGCTCACTCCATATAGTTCTATAATATTATATAATACACTTTCTATAAATACTTTTCAACATTTTTTGCGTTTATTGTTACAAAATTTAATGTTTTATATTTAAACTTCATCAAATTTATGGTAAAATAGGCTCAGAGGTGATACTGTGCAGAATTCATTTTTTATGCCCGTCAAGTGTGCTTGGGGTCAAAATGCTGTTTTAGAAAATTCAATTTTGCTTTCCCGTCTCGGAAAGCGCTGCCTGATTGTAACGGGAAAATCGGGAGCAATCAAAAGCGGCGCTCTTGCCGACGCCGAAAAAGCTTTGAAAGCGGAAAATATAGAATATAAAATCTTTGATAAGCTCGGCGAAAATCCGCTTGCCTCGGTCTGCCGTGAAGCGGGAGAAGCCGCAAGAGAATTTAAGGCGGATTTCATCCTCGGCATCGGCGGCGGTTCGGTGCTCGACGGCTCAAAGGCAATCGCAATCTATGCCTCAAATCCCGAGCTTGCTCCGCTTGATATTTACAGACGGGAATACTCCGCTTCCCCTCTGCCCGTTGCTCTGATAGGCACAACGGCGGGCACGGGCAGCGAGGTTACCGCCGTTGCGGTTTTGACAAATGATGAAACGGGAATCAAAAAAAGCATCTCGGGCGAAGACTGCTATGCCGCCGTTTCGTTCTGCGACCCGAAATACACGCTCTCTCTGCCTTATAAATCAACGGTTTCAACTGCGCTTGACGCTTTTGCTCACGCAGTTGAGGGCTTTTTCACTCAGAAATGCGAGGGTATTCCGCGTGTTTTCGCAGAGAAATGTATTCCGGAAATCTATTGCTGCCTTAAAACCCTTTCAGAAAGCAAAACAGTTCCCGAAGAAATACGGGATACGCTTTATTATTCTTCAATTTATGCGGGACTTGTTATCAACACCTGCGGCACGGCGTTTCCGCACCCGCTCGGCTATGTTTTGACCGAGAATTACGGCATTCCTCACGGCACGGCGTGCGCCGCTTTCTTTGCGCCGTTCATTGACCGCTGTGCCGAATACGCTCCCGAAAAATTCGATGCTTTCATAAAAATGACCGACAAGCCCGAAGCGGTAAAAGCCGTTATCGCTTCGCTTACCGACCTTTCCGGAGCTTCAATCGGCAGAGAAAACGCAGAAAAATACGCCCTGCGCTGGCAGAGCGTTATTCCCAAAAACTTTACCGCCTCCCCCGGCGGATTAACGCAGAGGGAAGCGGCTGAGATCCTTGCTTTAATTTAAGCTAAGTTAAAAAGGGTCAGCAACCGCAGCCACAGCCGCAGTCATTATTTCTCGAACCTGCGAAAGTACCGCAGCCACAGCCGCAATCGCCGCCGCAGAAGAGAAGAATGAGGATGATGAAAAGGCACCAGTTGTTATTGCATCCGCAACCCATGATCTTACCTCCTTGCTTTGAAAGTCGGTCTGATTTCTCAGCCGCTTACATTCACAGATTATGTCGG
>JAEDGK010000049.1 GCA_016297555.1 Clostridiaceae bacterium | reverse complement strand
TTTGGCAAAGGAGGTGGCACGGCGAAGCCGTGACGGAGGATTGGCAAATAAAAAATCATTTTCACGGTGTAATTCGTAGGGGTCGGCGTCCCCGACGACCCGCAAAAAATTCCGCATTCCGAATTCCGCATTCCGCATTAATTTAACCGTCCTCGTTTGATTTAACCTTATTCAGCGCGGCAAGGGGGTCAACAGGCTCGCCGTCAATGAGCACCTCAAAATGCAGGTGATCCTCATCGCTTATCTCAACGGGAATGTGACCGAGCACTCCGATTTTGCTGTATTTTTCCACCTTGCTGCCTTCGGGCAGGCAGCTTCCGCTTTTCAGCCCGCAGTAGCGCGCCGTCATTCCGTTGCCGTGGTCGATTTCAACAACCGTTCCCCAAAAGCTGTCGTCATAGACCCTTGTCACCGTTCCGTCGGCTACGGCTAAAACCTCGTTGCCCGCGCTTCCCGCAAAGTCAACTCCGTTATGCACCCGCCAATCGCCCATTGTTTTTGACTCCACCATCTCTCCGTTGCTGAAATCCTTGATGATGTCTGTTCCCATAGGCATTGCGAAATCGCCCGAAAAGGGCTTGTTTTTTTCTATGCCCTGCGTGGTTGAGGCTCTTTCGTCCGCCACGCCGCTGATGCCGATGTTAACATCCTCCGTGAGCGGCTCGGTGCGGCTTTCAACGCTCCAACTGACGCTTATTCGGGAAAAATCGGCTTCTTCGGGCACGCCCGAGGTGCTGTTGCGAAGCGAAACAACAGTTCCGACTCCCACGGCAATCAGGCAAATCGAGAGAGCCAAATAAATGTTGGGGTATTTTTTAAACCTTTTTTTCAATTTGAAGACCTCTTTCCGTAAAATCATATGCTTTGCGTTTCTACCTTATTTTTGCCTTTCGGCTTCCGTTTTATTCCACGGAGCGAATTTTGCGCCGCCGAAAAAGAAAATTTACACAGTCGGACAATATTTTTTACAAAATACTCTTGATAGTTTCTGCGTTTTCTGCAATAATATATTGGAATATATATACTATAATGGCAGGTGTATGATTTGGATAACAAAAAACTTGCGGAGCTGCTTTTTCCGCATATAGACAAAACCCCCGATTACTATGAGGAGCTTTACCCCGAAAGAGGGCTTCCCGAGGGCGCAAGAGTAACAAGATTTGCCCCTTCCCCGACGGGATATCTGCATATAGGCGGGCTTTTCGGCGCGCTGGTCGATATTCTGACCGCCCGCGCAAGCGGCGGCGTTGCCTATCTCAGAATTGAGGATACCGATAAAAAGCGTGAGGTTGACGACGGCGTTTCCGCCATAATCAGCGGCTTTGACTATTTCGGCGTGGAGTTTGACGAGGGCGTAACGGGCTTCGGCACGGAAAAGGGAGCATACGGCCCTTACACTCAGAGCAAAAGAGCCGAGATTTATCAGACGGTTGCAAAAAGCCTTGTTGAAAAAGGACTTGCCTACCCCTGTTTCTGCTCCGCCGAGGAGCTTTCGGAGCTGCGCGAGGAGCAGGAAAAGAGCGGCGCGCTTATCAGAGGCTATTTCGGCAAATGGGCGAAATGCCGCTCACTGAGCCTTGAAGAAATTGAAGAAAAGCTTGCCGAGGGCAAGCCTTGGGTGCTTCGCCTGCGCTCGGGCGGAAGCGAAGATAAAAAAATAGTGTTTGACGATGTTATCCGCGGCAAAATCGAGATGCCCGAAAACATAATCGACGAGGTTTTGCTTAAATCGGACGGAATACCCACCTATCATTTTGCCCACGCCTGCGACGATCACTTTATGAGAACAACTCATGTTATCCGCGCAGAGGAATGGATATCCTCCGTGCCGAAGCATATAGAGCTTTTCAAAGCGTGCGGCTTCAAGGTTCCGAAATACGCTCACACTCCGCAGGTGCTCAAAATCGATGAGGAAACGGGCGACAAGCGCAAGCTTTCAAAGCGCAAGGATCCCGAGGCGGCAGTCGGCTATTTTGTTGAGGGCGGCTTCCCGAAAGAGAGCGTGCTCGAATATCTGCTCACTCTCATCAATTCCAACTTTGAGGATTGGCGCAGGGCAAATCCCCGCGCGGATATATCCGAATTCCCGTTCAACCTTAAAAAGATGAGCTCGAGCGGCTGTCTTTTTGATTTGGTAAAGCTCAGCGATGTGAGCAAAAATGTGATTTCCGTTATGGACGCGCACACCGTTTATGAGCGCGTAGCTCAATGGGCAAAGGAATTTGACCCCGAGTTTTATGAGGTATTCACCGCAAATCCCGAATTTTCCGAGGCGGCGGTCAATATCGACAGAGAAAATCCCAAGCCCCGCAAGGATATTGCAAAGTGGAGCGAGGTCAAGGATTATTTTGCTTATCTTTACAAGCCTTTTTATCAGCCCGATTACACTCTGCCCGATAATATTTCAAAGGCGGACGCGGCGGCGATAGCTCAAAAATATCTCGGCGAATTTTCTTTGGCGGACGATAAGGAGCAATGGTTCGCAAGAATTAAAGATATGTGCGAGCCTTTGGGCTTCACGCCGAATGTTAAGGAATACAAAAAGAACCCTGAGGGCTTCAAGGGTCATGTGGGCGATGTTTCAACGGTTATCAGAATTGCGCTCACTTCAAGGCGCAACACGCCCGACCTTTATTCGATAATGCAGCTTTTGGGCGAGGACGAGATCAGAGCAAGGCTTTCGGACGCTCTTAAAAGCTTTGAGGAATAAAACCCGAAAAGAAACGAATTAATATATAAATCCGTATTCATTGAAGAAAGGATGTATTTACCATGGAAGAAGTAAACAGCAATTCAAATTTTATATATGATTTTATTGACGAGGATCTTGCAAACGGAGTCAACACAAGAGTTCAGACCCGTTTTCCGCCCGAGCCAAACGGCTATCTTCACATCGGCCACGCAAAGGCGATATGCATTGATTTCAGCACCGCCGAAAAATACGGCGGCGAGTGCAATCTGCGCCTTGATGACACAAACCCCTCAAAGGAGGATGTGGAGTATGTTGACGCAATCAAGGAGGATATCGAGTGGCTCGGCTACAAGTGGAACAAGGTGCTCTATGCCTCAAGCTATTTTGATTTCATCTATGAATGTGCGATAAAGCTCATCAAAAAAGGTAAGGCGTATGTTTGCGACCTTTCCGCCGATGAAATCAGGGAATACAGAGGCACGCTCACCGAGCCCGGCAAAAACAGCCCTTACAGAGACCGCTCGGTTGAGGAAAATCTCGACCTTTTCGCAAGAATGACGGCGGGCGAATTTGCCGACGGCGAAAGAACCCTGCGCGCAAAAATCGATATGGCTTCGCCCAACATCAATATGCGCGACCCCGTAATTTACAGAATAGCTCATGTTCACCATCATCAGACGGGCGACAAATGGTGCGTTTATCCCATGTATGATTTCGCGCATCCGCTTTCGGACGCCAAGGAGGGCGTTACCTATTCGCTCTGCTCCCTTGAGTTTGAAAATCACAGACCGCTCTATGATTGGTTTATCAAGGAAATCGGCTTTGAAGAGCCGCCCAGACAGATTGAGTTTGCCCGCCTTAACATTAACTACTGCGTAACGAGCAAGAGAAAATGCCTTGAAATGGTCAAAAAGGGCATTGTTGACGGCTGGGACGACCCGAGAATGGTTACTCTCTGCGGTATGAGAAGAAGAGGCTATCCCGCCGCGGCTATCCGCGAATTCATCAACCGCATAGGCGTTTCAAAGGCTTACAGCGTTGTTGACTACGGTCTGCTTGAAGCGTGCGTAAGAGATAATCTCAACGCCAATGCGCCCAGAGCCATGGCGGTTCTGCGCCCGCTTAAAGTGATAATCGACAACTATCCCGAGGGTCAGAGCGAGGCAATCGAGGTTGAAATCAATCCGGACAAGCCCGAGCTCGGCACAAGAACCGTGCATTTCTCACGCGAGATTTATGTGGAGAGGGACGACTTTATGGTTGAGCCTCCCAAAAAATATTTCAGGCTTTTCCCTGGCAACGAGGTTCGCCTTAAAAGCGCATATTTCGTAACCTGCACGGGTTGGGAAAAAGATGACGAGGGCAACATCACCTGCCTGCACTGCACCTATGACCCCGCCACTAAGGGCGGCGACGCTCCCGACGGCAGAAAGGTCAGAGGCACTCTGCACTGGGTCAGCGCGTCCGATTGCGTTCCCTGCGAAATCCGCCTTTATGACCGCCTGTTCAATGCGGAAAACCCCGCAGGTGACGACGGCGTTGATTATCTTGAAAATCTTAACCCCAATTCGCTTGAAATTCTTAACGGCTGCCTTGTTGAGGGCGGACTTAAAGACGCAAAATGCGGCGATACCTTCCAGTTTATGAGGCAGGGCTATTTCTGCGTTGACAAAACCTCAACCGATGAAAAGCTTGTCTTTAACCGCACCGTAGCGCTCAATTCCTCATGGAAATAATATAAACTCCGAGAAAGGACTTTTTTCTATGAAATATGTTTACAGAATAGTTAACGCGCTGCTTGCCGCGGCAATTTTCCCCGCGGTGCTGTTTCTTGATTTCCTGCTTGTGCGCGCGTCCACCTCGCTCGCGGATGTGGGTCTTGAAGAAACCATAACCCTTAAAAGAATAATTGATATTTTTACGGGGCACGACACCCTGTCGTCTCTCATTCAGTCCTCGGGCGACTTCTCATGGCCTGAGGCGTTTGCTCCGATTAATTCGAGGCTTATTGCCTGCGTAGTTTTCTTTGCGCTTGCTCTTATTGCCGCGCTTTTCATCATTTTCTGGTCGATTTTCAGCAACAAAAGAATTCCCGTTCTCTCGGCGAGCATTGCGGGTCTTGTTTCCGTTATCGTTATGAACGCCTGCTTCAACTCCGCCGCCCGCGAAATAATGAGCGGCACAATCAACATAGTTCAGGCGTTTGCCACGGGCTGGATAGGCTCGATTGTGGGCAGCATTGTTAATATTGATACGCTTGTTTTCGGCGGCTTCCAGAACGGAATGATTATTCTTTTTGTCTGCCTTATTATCTGGACGGGCGCGTTTTATCTTGTTGAGCTCGGCGAGCCGAAAGAGGAAAAACCCGAACCTAAAAAGAAATAATGAGGTGACACGATGAAAACCGTAACCTTTGATAAAGTAACGCTCGGCGGATTTTGGAAAAACCGCTTTGATATCAACAAAAACGCAACCATTCCCACGGTTTATGACCGCTTTTCGGAAACGGGTCGCTTTGACGCTTTTAAATTCGACTGGAAAGAGGGTCAGCCTAAACAGCCCCATATTTTCTGGGACTCCGATATTGCAAAATGGATTGAAGCGGTTGCCTATGCAATCACAAAATGCCCCGACGGCAGGCTGGAAGAGATTGTTGACGGCGTTGTTGACCTGATTGAAAAAAACCGCGATGAAAGCGGATATTTCAACATATATTTCACCGTCTGCGAGCCTGAAAACCGCTTTACAAACCGTATGGCTCACGAGCTTTACTGCGCGGGTCATCTGATTGAGGCTGCGGTTGCCTATAAAAACGCTACGGGCAAGGATAAATTTCTGCGCCTTATGTGCGATTATGCGGATTATATCGAAAAGGTGTTTTTTGACGAGGATTCCGCCAAATTTTCAACTCCCGGTCACGAGGAAATTGAGCTTGCGCTCGTTAAGCTTTATGAAGCAACGGGCGAAAAGCGTTATCTTGAAATGAGCCGCCGCTTTGTTGATAAGCGCGGCACAAGCAAAAAGGACGAGGACAGCCCGTTTTATATCAGCCATGCCTATGACCAGTCGCATAAGCCCGTGCGTGAAATGGAAAATGCAACGGGTCACAGCGTAAGGGCGGTTTATCTTTACTGCGCCATGGCGGATCTTGCACTCAGGCTCGGCGACAAATCGCTGCTTGACGCCTGCAAGCGCCTGTTTAAAAGCATTGCCGAAAAGCAGATGTATATCACGGGCGGTATTGGCTCAACCGCTTACGGCGAGAGATTTACGGAGGATTACGACCTGCCGAATGATGTTGCATATTCCGAAACCTGCGCTTCGATAGGTCTTGCGCTTTTTGCAAGAAGAATGAGCCTGCTCGACCCCGATTCTGTCTATGCCGATATTGCCGAAATCGCAATATACAACTGCGCTCTGGCGGGCGTTTCACTTGACGGCAAATCGTTCTTTTATGTAAATCCGCTTGAAATCAACCTTGAAAGATACAGAAAAAACAAGGAATACTATCAGCGCAAGGATAATCTGCTCACGCAGAGAGTTGAAGTTTTTGACTGCTCCTGCTGCCCGCCGAACATTGCAAGGTTTGTTGCTTCTATCGGCGATTTCCTTTATACCTACGATGAAAATACGGTTTTCGTTCACCATTATTTTGAGTCCGAGGCGGAGTTTGAGGGCATAAAAATAACGCAGAAAACCGATTATCCCAACAGCGGAAGAGTTATTATTTCCGCCTGCGGCTTGGGCTGCCGCCGCCTTGCGGTGCGCGTTCCCGGCTGGTGCGAAAGCTTTTCCGTCAACGGCAAACCCTTTGAGGGCGAAACCGTTAAAGGCTATGCGTTCCTCACGGCGCAAAACGGAGAAAGCATTACTCTTGATTTTGCCATGGAATGTCGCCTTGCCGCGGCAAATCCCGCCGTTGAAGCGGATATCGGCAGAGTTGCGCTTTGCAGAGGACCGATTGTTTATTGCGCCGAGCGTGTTGACAACGGCGTGCCGCTTAATAACCTCAGCGTTTCGGCACGGCTCAACCCCTCTCTCGAATTTGACGAAAAAATGCAGGCTTATAAAATCGAAGCGGACGGCTTTGAGGACGGCTCCTTCGGCGAGCTTTACAGAACCTACCGCCCCGATTTCAAGCCGCGCAGAATTAAATTCATTCCGTATTTTGCTTTTGCCAACAGGGGCGAGAGCGATATGCTGGTCTGGATAAGAATAAGGGAGTGATTACACCCTATGAAAAAGCTGATTTCTCTTTTTTTGGCGGTTGCCGCCATGCTTTTGCTCTGCTCCTGCGCAGGCGGCGATGCGCAGGGCAAGGTTGAAAAGGATCCCGTTTCGCAAGCGCAGTCCGAAATCATTGCCACGCTCGGCATCACCGTTGAAAACAGCAGAATAGTCGCCTATGAAAACGCGAATAATTATGTTAAATACATTGTTGCCTATTATGATAACAGCCTGAAAACGCAGGAAATAGTTCATTATTTTTATAATAATAACGAGGCTTTCAATAAAGATAAAAAGAATTTCGAGGGCGTTGACGGAGCCGAAATCGACGCTTCAAGGCGATATATCAGGCTTGCCTCCGCCGAGGCAAACACGGGCAGTTACAGCACGGATAAGGCGCTGTTTGAGAAAAAATATAACATAAAATAACCGTTTTAAGTTTGTTATTCCGCCGCCTGCGCTGAATAATATTGCTCCGAAAAGTCAAAAATAATTTTAACCGGGAGTAAATCCCGTTAAAAAACGCGTTAAGGCGTGAAAAAGGAGCATAAAGCAATGAAAAAGAAAACGGCTGCCGTTGCCGCCATGCTTTTGCTTATTGCGGCGGTTTTTGCAGGCTGCAAGGGAGCGGATTCAGGCAAAGTTACGGATAACAACAACCCCGTTGTCAGCGTAACGGATATAACCTCCTCCCTCTCGGCAACAAACGGCGCGGCGGATACAACGGATACCCTGCCCGAAATTCTTTCGGACACGGCAGTTTCATAATCAGAATCAAAAAATAAAAACAGAGGTGCTTTGCGGCATCTCTGTTTTTTACATATTATAAGGTATTTATATCTTTGCGGGGGCGGTGCGTTCTTTTCTGTTTTTATCCTTGGGCTTGGGCTCGATGTTGCCCGCCTTGGTGAGAGCAATTTTGGTCAGAACGGGGCCGAAAATCTCGTAAATCAAAACCGAGAAAAGCACGATATTTCTGATAACCGAGCCAACCTCGCCCAATTCCATAACCGTGACCGACATTCCCAGCGCAACGCCCGCCTGCGGCAGGAGAGTTATGCCGAGATACTTTGTTGTTTTTTCATCGCATTTGGTAAGCTTTGCGCTTGCGTAAGCGCCGAAATATTTGCCGAGCGAGCGGGCGATTATGTAAACCGCGCCTATGCCCACAATGGCGATATCCGAAAATACATTAAGCTCCAGCTCCGCGCCGCTCAAAACGAAAAACAGGGCGAAAAGAGGAACTGTCCATTTGTCGGTCTTTTCCATAATTTCCGCCGAGAAGTCGCACACATTGCAGAAAACCGTGCCGAGCATCATGCAAACGAGCAGAGCGGAGAAGCCGATGTGAATTCCGCCTATCTCGAATTTCAGCATAGAGATTGCAACAGTCAGGATAACAAAGGTTATCGAAAGGCAGAGCCTTTTGCTGTTGGAGCTGAAAAACTTTTCGCAAAGTGAAAAAAGCAAGCCCATAACCAAGCCTAAAAGCAGCGACAAAACAATTTCAAGCAGCGGCTCAACAATGATTGCCGAAAGGCTGAACTGACCGTTTTCAAGGGCTTTTGCAATTCCGAAGGATACCGAAAAGATAACAAGACCCACCGCGTCGTCGATTGCAACTATGGGCAGCAGCAAATCGGTCAGCTTGCCCTTTGCTTTATATTGTCTGACAACCATAAGGGTTGCGGCGGGGGCTGTTGCCGCGGCGATTGCGCCGAGCGTAATAGCCATTGAAATCGGCAGCTTGCCACCGAGAGCAAAATGAAGCCCAATCAGAGCCGCGTCAACCATAAGCGTTGCAATAACCGCCTGCCAAATGCCTATAAAGGTTGCCTTGCCGCCAACCTTTTTAAGCTGTGAAAGCCTGAATTCATTACCTATGGCAAATGCGATAAAGCCCAACGCAACATCGGAGATTATTTCAAATTCCTTAACATTGTCGGTTGATATAAAGCCGAGCCCGCTTATGCCGAGCCTGCCCAGGCAGAACGGCCCTATAAGAATACCCGCCACAAGATAAGCGGTTACCGAGGGCAGACCGAGAGGCTTTGCCGCGCGGGACATCAGCAGCCCTGCGCCCAGCGCAACCGAGATACAAAAGAGAATTTCCATTTCCATAAAATCGCCTGTTTCCTTTGTTTTTTCCTCAAATAGGTATATCACATAGTCGCCTTAAAGTCAAGCATAAACAGACCGCCGCAAAATAATTCGGAATTTGTAATGCGGAATGCGGAATTAATGACGGGTTTCACCCGTACCCGTTTACCGTTGACAGTTTCTTAATCGTTTGTCAAATTGCCGTTGCCCTGAACGGGGATTGCTTCGCCGAGATAGGTCGGCTCGGGCTTAATTATCGAATAAATAAAATCTTTGTTTCGCGCGAGGATTTCTCTGATATCTCTGTAAAGCTGACCGCCGTAGCTGCGCGGATTTGAAGCAACGCCGTAAGCCTCCAAGCCGAGCGCACGCGCGTCATAAATCGCTCTGTAAAGATGATAGTCCTGCGTTACTATCAGAATTTTTTCGGCTTTGAAAATTTCTTTTGCCCTGTACATACTCTCATAGGTTGAAAATCCCGCGTGATCCATAAAAACATCTTCGGAGGGTATGCCGCGGTCAACGGCAAATTTTTTCATAACATTTACTTCGTCATAGCCTTTTCTGCCGTGGTCGCCGCTCATAAGCAGCTTTTTGCTTGCGCCGCTTTGGCAAAGGGAAATCCCCTCGAGCAGCCTGTCCTCGAGCATATGGCTCGGAGTGTCGCCCCACACGCCGCAGCCGAGAACGAGAACGCAGTCATAGCCCTCGCCAGCTTCCTCGGGCGTCAGAATATAGGGCTTTGCCTTTTGCTTAACATAAAAATCAATTCCGAAAACGAGCACGGCGCAGATTGCGGCAATCGCAAGCACCGCCGCCGTCAATTTTTTAATGAGCTTCATTTTATTTATCCCTTTCCAATTTACACACAACTATTTCGGGGCGGTCAAAAACTCTGAACGGAAAGACGCTGTTGCCGAGCCCGCGCGAAATAATCATATTTGTTTTTCCGCTGTTATAAACTCCCGCGTCATATTTCGGTAAAAAGCCCTGTCCCGGCGCAAAAATTCCGCCGATAATCGGCAGCCTTATCTGCCCGCCGTGGGTATGACCCGCAAACACAATGTCAAAGCCCGATTCGGCATAGCAGTCAAAAAGCTCGGGACGGTGCGAAAGCAGAATTCCGAAGCTGTCCTGCTTTTTTTGCGAAAGCGCGTCAAGCTCCGCCTGCAATTTAAGCTTGTTTTCACCGAGAACGGAGCTGCCGTAAAAGCTCAAATCATTAAGCCCCGCTATGCAGATTTCATCATCGCCGCGCTTAAACGAAACCGTTTCGCCTTGAAGAACCGTAACTCCGTGCTCGGAAAGAGCCGTGAAAAACTCCTGCTTTTCATTTTTTCTTTGCTCATGGTTGCCCGAAACATAATAAATCGGCGCAATGCCGCTTATTTCGTCAACAAAGCCGACAGCGGCTTCGTAATCCGTTTTGCGGCTGTCAATCAAATCACCCGTTATGACGATTATATCAGGTTCAAGCTCCGAAACCCTGCGGGTCAGCGAGCCGTGAAAATTTTTATTATGTAAATCCGAGAGCTGAACTATTTTTAATCCGTCAAAGCCTGCGGGCAGGTCGGCAAAAGCAAAGGAATATTCCGAAACCGTGAGGCTGTTATTCTGCCAAAGCAAAAAAGCCGCCAAAAAGAGCGCGAAAACAGACACGATAATTTTCTTTTTCATAAAAATTAACCTCGGAATGATAAAAGACGGAGAACAGACACACCGTTCTCCGTCTTTTATCGGATGGCTCTGACATTGTTGCTCACAAATGCAGATATATGATATTACTATCATATGATAACAGTATATCCTATTATTTTAAATCCGTCAACTGATTTTTTGAATTTTTTATTAATTTTTTATTAATTCTGAGCAGCAGAAACCGAAGCCGCCTGAGTTGAGGACGCTTCAACCGCCTGAATAATAAAATCCGAACTGACCCAGCCGCTGAAAGAGTTATATTTGCAATAAGCCCAGCCGGGAACGGTCTTTGTGACCGTCAGCACCGTGCCGTTAGGAATTTTTGCAATAACGGAGGAATTTGAATCGGCGTCGGCTCTCATATTGAGAACGCTGCCCGAGGTTTTAACCATATATGTTCCTTTCGGGAGCGCAGGCTCTCCGCTTGCCGTTCCCGAAGCGGTATTTTCTGTTTCGGCGGCAACGAATTTTTTATCCACGGTGATTTTTCCCCATTTTCCGCCGCTGAGCGCAAGATAAACTCCGCCCTTGCCCTGAATAATTCTGTCAAACGAAAAATCAACAACGGTTTCGCCCGCTTTGTTGATTATTCCGAATTTTCCGCCCTTGCAAACGGGAGCAAGCCCGCCGCGAAAAGCAAACGCGCAGTCCTCGCCCATGCAGTCTGCCTGAGCGCAGGAATCAAAGTCAAACGGGAGCACGGTAACGCCCGTTTCATCAATATATCCCCACTTGCCGCCCTTTTCGACCGCGGCAAGTCCGTCGCTGAAATCGCGCGCGCCGTCAAAAATCAAAGGAATTGCAAGGCGCAGGCTCTTGTCGATATATCCGTATTTTGCATTTTCTCCGAGAGAATTTGCAACGGGATAAAGCCCGTCTGCAAGCGCAAGCTCCTGCGGCTTTATCGCGCCCGCATAGCCTGTTTTATTAGTCCACGCCAGATGCTTTGCCGCCTCGCTCCAGCAGGGAATAAGCTCGGGTGAGGTTAAGCCGTGATACTGCTTTTTGGTAACGGTCATTGTTTCTTCGTCAACAGTCAAAAGATATTCCGAGCGCGGGCTTTCGGCAATATAGCGGTAATTTCTCCAAACATCGCTGCAAACGGAAAAAGCCGTGTGCTCCGCTTTCTCGGTAACCGTGCCGTCAAGGGTCATCAAGCCCTTTTTGCCGCTTTTCAAATCGGTAAAAACAGCCATTTTTTCGTTAAGACATTTTATATCCTCTATGTTTTCAAAGCCCTGAGTTTCAAAAGAATAATTATGCGGCTTATCCTTTGCATCGGATTTTTCAATATGCTTTTTCACCAAAATAAATCCGAGCGCAACAACCGCCGCGGAAACAATTACGCAAATTATCGCAATCGCCGCGCGCGGAAATCCCTTTTTCCGCTTAAATTCAATATTTTTCATTTTTCCACCCCTGTTTATATGAAATTTTTTCCTCTGCTTAATTATAGCATACAGCCGCCGCCGTGGCAATTACAAAAGGATTACAATACGGTTAAATTTTTGTTTCTTTTTTGTTCATATTTGGAATATTAGCCTTTCCGTGGCATAATCTGCCTTGCGAAAAGCGTTGAAAATTATGGACTTTTGCAGAAATTTGTGATAATATGATTTATATAATTCATTCCACGGAGGCAGACTATGAAAAAGAATTTAAAAAAGATAACGGCGGCGGTTATTTGCATTGCCGTTGCTTTGCTTTGCGCTTTCAGCGTTTTTGCAAGTGAATTCAACATAATCAGCGGCAAGGGCAGCGGCACGGCAAGGGTGATGAGCCCGTCGATAAGCACTGCGCGCTGGTCGTCGCCCAAAAAATCTTATATCTGCGAAAACAGCGACGGCACTCTGACCGTTGTTGATGTTTCCGATTCTGCGGTTTCGGCAAGCGTTTATTCGCAGAGCTTTGAGCTGATTTCGCCCATTCAGGTGCAGCTCGGTTTTGAACTGCCTGTTTTCGGCGGCTTTTACAGCGGCGAAAAATATAACTACATAGTTTTCGGCGACACTAACGCCGATGAGGATGATTCAAAGCCCGTTTACAAAATCGTAAAGTATGACAAAAGCTTTAACAGGCTCGGCGGCGTTGCCGTTACGGGCGGAGAATGTTTTACAACCGTTCCCTTTGACGCGGGCACGGTTGCAATGAGCGAGAGCGGAAACGAGCTTGTAATTCACACCTCGCGCGAGAGATACAAAAGCTCCGACGGGCTTAACCACCAGTCCCAGCTCACGATAATCGTTGACACCGAAAATATGCAGGTCACAAACAGTCTTCAACTTTTCCAGGAAAACCATGTCAGCCATTCGTTTAATCAGTTTGCTCTGCACGACGGCGGCGCAAGGGTTCTGCTTGACCACGGCGACGCCTATCCCCGCAGCATCGTTATGCATAAGCAGACGGCAAGCGGTTATTCCGAAATGAATCTTTTCACAATTCCCGGAGCCGTGGGCGCAAACTGCACGGGCGTTACGGTCGGCGGCTTTGAAGCCTCGGAAAATAATTATATTGCGGCAATCAACACAATAGACCATTCAAAGGCTACCGAATACGGCAGCTTCTCAATAACGGGAATTGATAAAGATGAGCGCGACATTGTTCTGCTCATCAGCGCAAAAAG
Organism: Clostridiaceae bacterium; assembly: GCA_016297555.1. Taxonomy (GTDB): domain Bacteria; phylum Bacillota; class Clostridia; order Oscillospirales; family Acutalibacteraceae; genus CAG-177. The sequence goes on along the minus strand of JAEDGK010000049.1, from coordinate 685 downwards.
CAATACAGACGAGGCGAATGTCCGCAAGGTTTATCTGACCGATTATTCGGGTAAAAACAAGCTCGGCAGCACTCCCTATCTTGTGAAAATGCGTGACGGCATTTTTGCCGTGCTTTGGGAGGAATACACCTATTCGGGCAATTCGGCGAGCTTTTCTTCGGTTAAATATGCGGTTGTTGATGAAAAAGGCAGCCTGCTGTGCGATATCGGCGCGCTGACAGATTCCCGCCTTTCGGCAGACTGCAACCCCGTTTTCTCCGCTGACAGAATTATCTGGTATATCAACTCGGCTTCTTCAAGGAACTTCCATGTTCTCGACTTGAGCGCGGAAATTGAAAAAATTACCCATACTCATACCATTGTTGCCGTTGAAGCAAAGGCTTCAACCTGCATCACACCGGGCAATAACGCCTATTACCGCTGCTCGGGCTGCGGCGAATGCTTCAAAGACAAAAATGCCAAGATTTCCACAACCTATGAAAACGAAAAGCTTCCGCTTGCCGGGCACACGGGCGGCGAATGGGCGGTAATCAAAAATCCGACCATCACGGAAAACGGCAGGCAGGAGAAACGCTGCTCCGAATGTCAGACGGTTATAGCCACGGCTGATATTCCAAAGCTTAATCTTATGGTTTCGCCCACAACAATTAATCTTGAAACCACCGACACCGCAAAACTCACCGTT
>JAEDGK010000155.1 GCA_016297555.1 Clostridiaceae bacterium | reverse complement strand
TTTTTATTTTCTTGACTGATAGTCGGAGTTTATTTCATCAGACCAGTTTTCATCAATATTTTTGTTGGCTCTGACATTGCCGACAACCTGCGAAACCGATTTATAAAGAATGTGCGTGCCTTTTTTATCGGCTCTGTAATTAACCGCTCTGTCCTCATCAATTCCGTAGCGGGCGGCGGTTTCAACGGCGTCAATATTAGCGCCGATGAACAGAAACTCCCAGCCGTATTTTTCTTTCTGGCGCTTTATCATCGCCTTGACCTGCTCGCTTGAATATCTGCGGCTTGCATTCTCCATTCCGTCGGTGGTGATGATGAACATTGTGTGCTCGGGCACATCCTCGGGTCGGGCGTATTTATGCACATTGCCGATGTGGTGGATTGCTCCGCCGATTGCGTCAATGAGCGCGGTGCAGCCTCTTACGGTGTAATCATTTTCCGTCATCGGCTTTATCTCGGAAAGTCTTGCTCTGTCATGGAGCACTTCGGAAACATTGTCAAAAAGCACGGTTGAAACATAGCATTCGCCGTCCTGCTTTTTCTGATTTTCAATCATTGAGTTGAATCCGCCGATAGTGTCGCTTTCAAGCCCCGACATCGAACCGCTTCTGTCAAGGATAAATACAAGCTCCGTAATGTTGTTTTTCATGATTAATTCCTCCGTAAAAAATAATGTGATTGTTCGGTTTATCAACCTTGCAATCACATTATACAGAGCTATTCGGTTCCAATGGTCGCTCGGCGGGAGACTTTTAAACACCGAGCAGCTGTTGGTCAAATTTATACAGCACTTCGTTAACCTCAAAAATATCTTTGTAATTCCCCGTCTTGATGAAGTATTCTATAATTACATCAAATTTGTATGCATGAGAAAGACACATTCCGACGGTGCTGAGCAGATGGTTTGTTTCCTCAGAATTAAGCCTCAACCCGATGGCAAAGGAAACCGCCGTCACCTTACTCGGTCGATAATCCTTGTTGCATTTGATTTTTGAAAATGTTTTCTTGTCAACATTGGACTTTTTGTAGCACTCCACATCGGTAAGCCCTTTTTTGTCGATATAATAAAACAGAGTTTCCGCAAAGCCTTTGTCCATATTTTCAAAAAGGTTTTCAAAATCAACTGAAGCCTTGACGGGCTCAGATTTTTTCTCTTGAAAGGCGCAGCAATCCGCCGCCTCTCTTCTGCGAATTTCCCTAAGAGCCCTGTTTCTGCGGCTGATTATCTTATCTTTGGGAACGGATGAGCGAAAATCCGTTTCATCATACCACTCACGATTGTTGACGATGGCGTCCTCGCAATGCTGCTCTATGTAATTATCGTCAATGTATGCCGTGATATCGCAAAACAGATTTTGACTTATCTCATAAGCTTTTTTATCGAACACAAGCAGATATATCATCATTTCATGCTCTGTCAGAAAGTTGCTTATAACCGAGGTTGCGACTCTGATAACCTCATCTTTCGGATAGCCGTAAGCTCCCGATGAAATCAGGGGCACGGCAATGCTTTCACAGCCGTTTTCCGCCGCAAGTCTGAGGCAGTTTTCATAGCAGGAAACAAGCAGCTCACGGGGATTTTCAACCCTGTACCAATCGGGACCCGCCGTGTGAATGATAAATTTGCACGGGAGCTTAAATGCAGGCGTTATAACCGCTGTGCCGACGGGGCATCCGCCGAGCTTTTGGCAGTATTCATAAAGCTCCGAGCCTGCCGCTTCGTGAATGGCAAGGTCAGCCCCGCCGCCCGGCTCCAAGTGGCGGTTGGTGGGGTTGACAATCGCATCACACTTAATTTTCGTTATGTCTTGCCGAATAATTTTCAAAGGCATAGCAAGCACCTGAACACCTTTCATAATAATTTGGAATTATTCTGAAAGCATTATATCATAACAAATCAAAGACTTCAAGACTGTCCGGCGGTGCGGCGGAGCTGTCACCCCCGCCGTTTTTTCACTCCGCCTGTTTCAGAATATCACGATAGTCAATTTTTATAAGAGGCTGATTGCCGATTTTGTCTGCAACCCGATATGCCATGTGTCCGATAAAGCCGACATAGTTTATGGTCATATCGTCGTTAACGGCAAAAATGCCGTCCGGCTCTCTTTCCGTCGGCTTTATGCCGTCGGCAAATGTGAAGCCCTCATCCTCCGCATCGTGCAAAAACCTTTTGCCTGTTTCTCCGTCTGCAAGATAAACATAGATTCTGCCGCTGTAAGTTGACAACAAAGATTTGATTTTTGACATAATCAATTCCCTCCCTTCAAGGATTTTGCCATAAAGAAAAGGGAATAAAAAATCACACCCATCGTTACCGACAGGTGTGACGAAAATACAATATTCAGCACACCATCGGTCAGACTTTGGCACCTTGCAAATTGCAGGTTGCCGGATGGTCAACGGGTCTGTCCCTCGCATCACTCTTTATGGTTATGAACAGATTATAGCTTGCGTTTTTCGGTTTGTCAAGAGGCTTTGAAAAGCCAAAATTTTATCGTTTATGCGTTGTAAATAGATGTGACCCATTTTGGGCAAAATGGACTGCTATACTGTAAGTCGCCATTCCTTTTCACTCTTTCTTTTTTCTATTATACCACATCTTAGGG
>JAEDGK010000001.1 GCA_016297555.1 Clostridiaceae bacterium | reverse complement strand
TTCATTCCTTGCAATGCTCGGCATGGGCGCATTCTTCCTGTTTATTATACTTTAACGGTTTTTCCCGGCGGCTCGCTCCGCCGGGTTTTTTTATAAACGATATTGACAAGCCCTTGCGCCAGTGGTATGATTAGTTATACAAGTTATACTTTTCTGAAATAAGGAGTGTTTTTATGCCGATGCAGATGCCCAAGGGCAAGTTTATGAGCGCCGTCAAGGTCGGCGAAAAGGGGCAGATTGTTATTCCTAAGGGCGCAAGGGATTTATTTGATATCCGCCCGGGCGATACCCTTCTGCTGCTTGCCGATGTTGAACGCGGAATTGCGATAGTCCGCAACGAGGATTATCTCGAATTTGCAAACGCGGTCTTTAATGCGCAGAACGAAACGGAGGACGAATAATGGAATACGCGGTTGAAACGCACCGTCTTTCAAAAAACTACAAAGATACCCGTGCGGTCAACGGGCTTGACCTTACAATAAAAAAGGGTGAAATTTTTGCCCTGCTCGGCGTAAACGGAGCGGGCAAATCAACGACCATCAGAATGCTCTGCGGACTTTCCGAGCCGAGCGGCGGCGAAGCTCTTTTATGCGGAATAAATATTGCGGAAAATCCGTCGGAAGCAAAGAAAATTCTCAATGTTTCTCCGCAGGAAACTGCCGTGGCACCGAATTTGAGCGTGCGCGAAAATCTGGAGCTGATGGCGGGAATTTACGGCGTTGGCGCGCATGAAGCGCGCGAAAGAGCCTCGCGGCAGATTGAGCGGCTCTCACTCGGTCAGGTTGCGGATAAAAAAGCAAAAAAGCTTTCGGGCGGCTGGCAAAGGCGGCTGAGCATCGCAATGGCTCTTATCAGCGAACCCGAAATTCTGTTTCTCGATGAACCGACCCTCGGGCTTGATGTGCTTGCTCGGCGCGAGCTTTGGGGCGTCATTGAGGGTATGAAAGGCAGCAAAACGGTTATTCTGACAACGCATTATCTTGACGAAGCCTGCGCCCTTGCCGACAGGATAGGAATAATGGCAAACGGAAGTCTGAAAGCCTGCGGAACGGAAAAGGAGCTTCTCGAGCTTTCGGGCTATGTCAGCTTTGAGGACGCTTTTGTAAAACTGTGCTCGGAGGCGGAAAAGCAATGAGAATTAAAGCATTTTCGGTAAGATGTCTTAAAGAAATACTGCGCGACCCTCTCTCGCTCGTGTTCGGAATAGCCTTTCCGCTCGTGCTTCTGTTTCTGATGAGCGCAATTCAAGCGAATATTCCCGTTGCGATGTTTCAGATTGAGCGGCTTGCGCCGGGTATAGCCGTTTTCGGGCTTTCATTCATAACGCTTTTTTCAGGCTCTTTGATTGCAAAGGACAGAACCTCATCTTTTCTGACAAGGCTCTTTGCCTCGCCGATGAAAAGCGGAGAATACATAGCCGGCTACACCCTGCCCCTCCTCCCCGCCGCCTTAATGCAAAGCGTTATTTGCTTTGCCGCGGCGATGCTTGTCGGGCTTAAATTTTCAGCCCGCATCCTGCTCTGCATAGCCGCCCTCATTCCGAGCGCCCTGCTTTTCATTGCTTTCGGTCTGCTTTTCGGATGCATAATGAGCGACAAAGCAGTCGGCGGCATTTCGTCGATTCTCGTCAACGCGGCGGCTTGGCTTTCGGGCATATGGTTTGACCTTGAGCTTGTCGGCGGCGTTTTCAAAAAGATTGCATACTGCCTGCCCTTCGTTCACTGCGTTGACGCCGCAAAGCTCGCCCTTTCGGGAAGCTGTGCGGGAATAGGCGTTCATTTAGCGTGGATTTTAGGCTATGCGGCGGTCATTTTTGCGGCGGCAGTTTTATGCTTCTCGCGCAAAATGAAAAGTCTTTAAAAGGAGAAACTGCAATGACCCCCGAAGAAAAATTGCTCCTCTCAATAATTGAGGACAAAGCGCGGCAATGCCGTGAAAATTCAATGATTACAAACAGCTTTTTTCTCGATATGCACGAAAAATCGCTTGTCTCCGCATTTGTGAAGCGGCAGACGGATATCGGGATAATATTTTACGGCGGATTTGCCGACGCGGAACGGTGCGTTGCGCTGATGCTCCCCGAATATATCGAGGCTCGTAATGAGGAGGATATTTTCGGATACTTCGCCGAAAATCCCGCCGATGACCCCATTGCGGTTATCGAAATCGAAAAAGACAGATTTTCTCCGCCGCTGAGCCACCGCGATTATCTCGGCTCCCTAATGGGCTTGGGAATTAAGCGGGAAATGACGGGCGATATAATAGTCGGCGACAGCGGGTGTAAGCTTGCGGTTATTTCAAAAATTGCGCCGTTCATCGCGGAAAACCTCAGCAAGGCGGGCAGAAGCTCGCTCAAAGCAAAAATAATCCCTCCCGCCGAAGCACGGGAGGGTTCAAAAGCCGTCGGCGTGCCCGACAGCTTCACGGTTTCATCAATGAGGCTTGACAGCGTTGTAAAAAACGCGTTCGGCGTTTCAAGAGGCGACGCCTGCACGGCGATAGAAAGCGGCTCGGTTTTTGTGAACGACACCGAATGTCAGAAGCCCGATAAAAAGATTTCCGCAGGCGATAAAATCGTTTTTCGCAGAAAAGGCAGAATTATTGTTTCCGATTGCTCTGCCGTTTCCAAAAAAGGGCGGGTAATTGTTGAAATTATCAGGTTTATATAATACACGCAAAAATGCGGCGCATATCCGATATTCCGTCTGATATGCGCCGCATAATTCTGTTTAATCCTTGTTTTCGCTGTTTGCTGCGGGAACAGTAGTTGTGGTTGTGGATTCCTCGGCAGTAGTGGTGGTAGTTGTGGGCTTGGTTGTGGTTGTTGTGGGCTTAGCGGTAGTCGCCTTGGTAGTTGTAGTTGTCTGCTTCTTGGTTGTGGTTGTTCTGCCCTCATAGCCTACAAAGCAGTCATGATATGCGCTTGACCAGAGAACCCAAACATCTGCGCCCTTCTGATAGTAGGAATCGTCAACAAGCTGGCTTGAGCTGACGGCTCTGCCGAAGCCCGACTCTCTGAGACCCTGAACAAAGAGATTTGCCATTTCGGTTGACTTAAAGGTAATTCTTCCCTTAACTTTAAGCTCTGTTCTGGGAGCCGTATATTTGGTAAGCTGACCCTTAACAAAGCCTGTTGCCCACCAATACTTGCCGTATTCTCTTGTGAAAATCTTCTTGTAGTGACCGTCGTTATTCTTGCTCCAATAGCAATCGAGCTGCATATTGAGCCAATCCTCTTTGTCTGCACAGTCATAGTGGTTAACATCGCCGACCGTTCCGGTATATGAGCCGATGGGAGCGGTGTAAACGCCGATTTCTGCGCCGACAAGCAGGAAGCCGTACTGACCTTTCCAGAACTGAATCATCCAGTCCTTGCCGCCGTAGGTGAAGCGGATACGGATCTGATCGATGAACATTCCTGCGGCAGGAGCCATATTATCGTAAATTTCGCTGTAGCCCGCATTCTTCTGCCAGCAGTCCTTATCGTCGGTATAATAGAAATTACCCTGAGGGTCATATCTGTAACCCGCGAGCTGCTGATCGGTTATGGCGTTGGGAACAAGACCTGTGTTGCCCTCTGCCTTCTTTGTGGTTTTTGCGGCAGCCTTTTTGGTTGTGGTTGCTTTGTTGTTGCTTGCAACCTTTTTTGTTGTTTTTACAACCTTCTTGATAGTGGTAAGCATATTGCCCGAGGGATCTGTAACGGCTGAATGGTCAGCGTCGGTAACATATTCGGGATATGTTTCATAATAGGTTTCAAAAACATACTCGGGAACGGTGCCTGCCGTTGTGGTATCCTCTTTGGCCTTGCTGAAATTTTTTATCAGCGTTACTGCGGCAACCGAACCGGCAATAACTACAACCGCGCTGATTGCCAGAATAATGATTTTCTGCTTGGTCATATTTAATTTACTCATTTGAATTCCTCCCTGCGGATATGTAATATCCGGGTAATTAGGTCATGTGCTTATATATCAACTCCGAACGGGGTCAGGAGTCTGATTCCGTAAGATTATCTTACATCCTGCCAAAGGAAAATGACATCGTTGCCGTAGCGTTTATAGGTGTCAATAACATCGGGTGTAAAGGTTGAAACGCGGGTAAAGCCTTTTTTAACAAGGGCTTCTTCAAATTTAACCGCCATTTCCTCGTCCTTGAAAGTAATTCTGCCGAGAATTCTGAGCGGAGAAGAATCATTGCGGTTGGCAAGCTGACCGTCAACAAAGCCGGTTGCCCACCAATACTCGGTGTAGTTTCTCGTGAGCTGGGGAAGATATTCGCCGTTGCCGAATTCATCCCACATAACCGTCATTTCCATATTGAGCCAATCTTCTTCCTCGGCACAGCTGTAATGGCCGATTGCGGAAATGGTTCCCTTGGGTCTTGTGTAAACTCCGATTTCGCCGCCGACGGTGCCGACCTTGCCCGAAATATACTGACCCTTCCAGAGCTGAATCATCCATTCCTTGCCGCCGTAGGCGAACTCAAGCCTGACGGTATCGATGCTGAAATCAATAAGACTTGCGCCCGCATCATAAAGCTTGTTGTAGCCGAAATTCTTCTGCATACAATCGGGGTCTTTATCGTTATTATATATGTAGTCTTTTTTGCCGATAATGTCATAGCCCTGCTTTCTCAAGCCGTAAAACGACATATCCGGCGGCAAATCCTTGCCGGGCGAAACCGCCTTACCCGTGTTTGCTCCCGCGTGCGACATATCATCCTCGTTGAGCTGCGGAACCGTTACTTCCTCCTGCTTTTGGGTTGATGGAACGGTTGTGGGATTTGTCTGCTGAGGCTTCTGAGTGGGAGTGTCGGTTTTGCTTTGCTCCGAGGAGGGGACAAAGGTGTCGGTAAACACCTGAGCTGTTGTGCTGATAATCGCCTGAATGGTTGACGAAGGCGTTCTGTCGTCAGTCGTGTTGTAATAATAATTGTTTCCGACGCTTTCGGTAACATCCGACTGAATTCCGGGGCTGTTTCCGCCCGCTTTAATTACAAGCGCCGCCGCAACGGCAACAAGGCAGACCGCAACCACTGCAACTGCAATAACGGGCAAATTCTTCTTTTTCATTAACAATTCCTCCTTTGCACTTTTATTCACCGTCGGCGCGAAAAACGCGCCGACACCTGTTTTTTTGGTGGAGATGGCGGTAATCGAAACCGCGTCCGAAAAATCTTTGCAGGGACTTTCTACGAGTGTATCCCGTCTTTTAACATTCCCTCACGCCGACGCCGCCGGGCAGGCTTCGGCGCTTGGTAGCCGGATTATTCATGACGGGCTATCAGGCGTTACCCGTTCACGGTCACTGCTGATCGACGCCTTATGTGCGGCCGCAGTCCTCCGCACAAAGACGGCTGCTTAATTAAGCAGCAAGTGCAACTTTATTGTTGTCGTTTAAATTTAATTTGCGGATTTTATAGCGGTCCCGCCCCGCTACTCGCTTATCCGGGCTCGGATTCCCCGTCGAAATCCTTTCATCCCCATATATTTATTGTATTAACGGCGCAAATTGCGCTCAATCGATCTTTGAGCGTCTTTTTTTGCGGCGGTTTCGCGCTTATCATAGAGCTTTTTGCCCTTGCACAGCCCGATTTCAACCTTTGCCCGCCCGTTTTTAAAATAAACGCTCAGCGGAACGAGGGCAAGCCCCTCCTGCTTAACCTGAGCATACAGCCGCCTTATCTCTCTTTTATGGAGCAGCAGCCGCTTTGTTCTGAGCGGATCGCGGTTGAAAATGTTGCCGTGCTCATAAGGGCTGATATGCATACCGTTGACAAACATCTCGCCGTCCTTGACAAAGCACCATGAATCCTTGAGGTTGATTTTGCCCGCTCTGACGGATTTAACCTCCGTTCCAAACAGCTCAATGCCCGCCTCAAGCTTTTCAAGCACGAAATAATCGTGATATGCTTTTCTGTTTTGAGCAATCGGCTTAATGCCGCTGTCTTTTCCCATTGCATTACCTTTCCGACTCGTATGGAGTGCGATTATACCACACATTAAATAAGTGTGTCAATATCTTGTTTTTGTTGCAAATAAAATTAAAAAATTTTTTCACGCGGATTTACTGTGATTTTTGACAAAGCACCGCGTCTGTTTATATCAGTTGTTGCCGGATGAATTTCTGCCGTATCGCTTCTTTGCGTAAAAATCTCTTTTTCTTTTTTTCTCCTCCGCCTCACGCTTTTCGGCGGCGGCTCTTTTGGCTTTCACCTTTGAAAGAGGCTTGCCTTTTTTGGCAGGCTTCTTTTTCTTTTCTTCCTTATCCTTGTCGGGATTTTCTTTATAAAGAACTATGCTTCCGCCGACCACCTGAACAACCTCGCTGCCCGTTGCCGCGGCAAGCTTTTCCGCAAAATCGCGCGGACTTTCGGGCGCGCTTTCAAGCAACACCTTGAGCTTAATAAGCTCCCTTTTACGCAGAGCGTCTGCGGTCTGAGCCGCAAGAGCGTCCGACATTCCGCCCTTTCCTATCTGAAACAGGGGTTCAAGGCTGTTTGCCTGAGCCCTGAGCTGTGCCCTCTCCTTGCTTGTCATTAACTGTTCTCTCCAATCTGCTCCGCGAGGCGGCGCACGGATTTGCCTCTGTGGCTTATTGCGTCTTTTTCATCGGCGGTAAGCTGCGCCATAGTCTTTTCTCCGCCGTATTCAACGGGCAGAAAAAGAGGGTCATAGCCGAAGCCGCCGTGTCCGACCTCCTCAAAGCCTATTGTTCCTCTGCATTCACCGCGGGCAACAATCTTTCTTCCGTCGGGATAAACACAGCAGGCAACGCTCACAAACGCCGCGCCTCTGTCGGCAGGCTCAACGCCCTCAAGCGCTTTCAGAAGCTTTGCGTTGTTTGCGGCGTCATTGCCGTGCTCGCCGGCATATCTTGCGGAATAAACGCCGGGTGCGCCGTCAAGATAATCAACCGCAAGCCCCGAATCATCCGCAATGCAGGGCATACCGCTCTCACGGCAGCCGCTTTCCGCTTTCAAAAAAGCGTTTTCTTCAAAGGTTGTTCCCGTTTCCTCAACATCGGTCAGCTCAACGCCCGCCTCCTCGGCAAGCAAAACTCTGATTCCGAGAGGAGCGAGAATCCGCTGAAGCTCATCGCGCTTTTTTAAATTATGAGTAGCAATTATATAGTCCATAGTTATATTATTCCTCGTCTTTGTCCTCTTCAAACAGTCCGTCTGCAAAAGCTTTGGGATTAAACGGTCTGAGATCGTCTATACCCTCGCCCACGCCGATAAATTTAACCGGAACTTTGAGGTCGTTTTTAATCGCAAGCACAACGCCGCCCTTTGCCGTTCCGTCAAGCTTCGTGAGAATAATTCCCGTTATTTCGGCAACATCTTTAAATTCCTTTGCCTGGCTGACGGCATTCTGACCCGTGGTTGCGTCAAGCACGAGCAGCACCTCTCTGTCGGCATAAGGAAGCTGACGGTCAATAACACGGTAAATCTTTGCAAGCTCTTCCATAAGATTTTTCTTGTTGTGAAGCCTGCCCGCCGTGTCGCAAATGATTATATCGGCGTTTCTCGCCTTGCCTGCGGAAATTGTGTCAAACACTACTGCCGCAGGGTCAGCGCCCTCTTTATGCTTAACGATATCAACGCCCGCACGGTCAGCCCAAATCTCAAGCTGGTCAATGGCGGCGGCTCTGAAAGTATCGGCGGCGCCGAGGATAACCTTTTTGCCCTCCGCCTTGAACATTGCCGCCATCTTGCCGATTGAGGTTGTCTTGCCTACGCCGTTGACGCCGATTACAAGGATAACCGACGGAACGGTTATCATATCAAGCTCCTCGCCGCCGCTGAGCAGCTCGGCAACGATATTTCTGATTTCAGCCTTAACATCGTCCGCCCTGCGCAGATTTTTTTTGAAAACCGCGTCTCTGAGCTTTTCAACGATTTCCTGAGCGGTTGTTACTCCGACATCCGCCATAACAAGGATTTCTTCAAGCTCCTCGTAAAAATCATCGTCGATTTCATTTTTGCCGTAGAGCGCGGCGTTTATCGCGCCGGTCATACTGTCCCTTGTCTTTTTCAGACCTTTGTTAATTCTCTTAAAAAGTCCCATGGATTACCTCATAAATTATTAATGTATATTACTGCTCCTGAACATTCTTGATAATATTGTCAACCGTCTTTTTGAGAGCAGAATCCTTTTTGATGTTTTCGGAAACCGAGTCGATGGAATAAAGAATGGTTGTCCTGTCTCTGCCGCCGAAATAGGCGCTGATTTCCTTTTGAGTCAAATCCGTCATTTCTCTGACGATATATATCGCTACCTGCCTTGCTTTTGCCGTTGCCGCATCTTTCTTTTTGGAAATTATATCGCTTTGAGAAACGCCGAGGGTTCTCGCCGTTTCGGAAATAATCGAATTGACCGTAGCGGAAACGGGTCGGCTGTCATTCATAATGTCCTTTATTGCCGTCTGCGACATAGCCATATTGACCGACGAGCCGTCAATATTGACAAGCGCGTTCATTTTTTTAACCGCGCCCTCAAGCTGACGGATATTGGACTTGATTTTTTCCGCAACAAACTGAACCACATCAGGGGGCAGCTCAAGCCCGAGCATATCCGCTTTGCGGCGGATTATAGCCATTCTCGTTTCAATATCGGGCGGCTGAATATCCGCGATAAGACCCATTTCAAAACGGCTCCTGAGGCGCTCGTCAAGAATTTCAATATCCTTTGGCTTGCGGTCGGAGGTAAGAACTATCTGCTTGCCGTCCTGAGTAAGGGCGTTAAAGGTGTGGAAAAATTCCTCCTGAGTTGATTCCTTGCCTGCAATAAACTGAATATCGTCAACGAGCAGAACATCACAGTTTCTGTATTTCTCATGGATTTTATCCATCGTTTTCTTGTTGATTCCGTCAACAATAAGATTAACAAAATCCTCGCCGCGTGTAAAAATAATATCCGCATTGGGATTTTTGCTCTTTATTTCGCTGCTTATGGCGCAGAGCAGATGAGTTTTGCCCAGACCTGCGTTTCCGTAAATGAAAAGCGGATTGTAAGCCGCTCCCGGAGTTGCCGCAACTGCCTGAGCCGCCGCATGGGCAAAGCGGTTTGACGGACCGACAACAAAGGTTTCAAATGTGTTTTTTTCAATGCTGACGGATGCTTCCTTTTCGGCAAGCTCCTTTGTCTGCACCGCCGCATTCGGGTCGATAAGCTCCACTTCAACATCAAAGCCCATAACAACTCTGAACGCCTCTCGGATTGCCGTGCCGAATTTTTGCTCAATTATTTTCTTCATAAACTCGCTTGACGCAAGCTCTGCTTTCGCTCCGTCAAAGCTGATAATTTCAAGCGGCTTTATCCATATATCATATATGACCTCGCCGCAGCTTTCTTTAAGCCTTTCACGGACAAGCTGCCACATCTCATTGAGAGATTCCATTATATGTTCTCCTCCAAACCTGTTTACTTCACACTTTTTTCGATAATACGGCATTTTAATGATAACGATACATAATAGAGTATAGCACAAGCCTTTACGCATTTCAAGCAAAAACAAAGATTTTTAAGTTAATTCAAAAAAATGTTGACATAAGAGGTCAAGCTGTTATATAATATAAACTCGAATAACCGCCGATTTAATCTTTGCGCGGTTACGCCCCCTTGGTTTGTTATGCTTAATAATCATTTTTAACTGCGCGAATGCTCGCCGCATTTAATCTTGATTGTTTCATAATTATAATTGAAACGGAGGTTTGCAAAATGAAGAGAACTTATCAGCCCAAGAAGCGTCATCGCAAGATGGAGCACGGCTTCCGCAAAAGAATGGCTGACAGAAACGGCCGCAAGGTTCTTGCCCGCCGCAGAGCAAAGGGCAGAAAGCAGCTTTCTTATTAATCCGAAAAAGGATTGACGCAGAATGTCCCGAGCATTAACTCTTAAACAAAACACAGAGTTTCACCGCGCTTACGGCAAGGGCAAGGTTAAAGCCTCTCCCCGGCTTGTGACCTACGCCGTCAGAGGCAGAGGACCGGGCTGCCGCATAGGCATAACCGCCGCCAAAAAACTCGGAAGCGCAGTTGAGAGAAACAGATGCCGCCGCATTATAAGGGCGGCATTCTCCTCAGTTTATCCTTTTTGCAGCGGCAATTGGGATATTGTTTTTGTTGCCAGGTTTAAGACAAAACAGCTCAAAAGCTGCGACCTCGTGCCCGTTATGCAAAAACATTTAACGGAGCTCGGAGTAATCCGCGGCAATGCGGGGGCTGATTTAAAATGAAAAAATTTTTGCTTGCCGCGATTCGCTTCTATCAAAAGCGTATTTCCCCGCTTTTTCCGCCAATGTGCAGGTATTACCCTACCTGCTCTCATTATGCCGTTGAGGCGATTGAGGTTCACGGAGCTTTCCGCGGAACCCTGCTTACTTTATTCAGGCTTATGAGGTGCAATGTTCTATTCCCCGGCGGCTACGATCCCGTTCCGCCCAAGAAACACTCACACTCGGAGGACAAAAAATGACCGCACTTTATGAAATTCTCGGCGTACCTTTCGGCTTCTTGCTCAGAATAATTTATGACACCGTCGGCTTTCAGAATTACGCTGTTTCCATCGTTTTGCTTACGCTCTTTGCAAGGCTTCTGATGATTCCGACAACCATCAGCCAGCAGAAAGGCATGGCGAAAACTCAGCGCATCCAGCCGAAGCTGCGCAGAATTCAAACCAAATTTGCAGGCGACCAGAGAAAAATTCAGGAAGAAACCTCCGCGCTTTACGAGCGCGAGGGCTATAACCCGATGAGCGCGGGTTGCGCGCCCATGGCGTTCCAGTTTATCCTGCTTTTCGGTCTTATCGGCGCAATATACTATCCTCTGAGCCACTTCCTTTCGGGAATCAGCGATGCTGAAATAAAGCTCCTTGCCGACGCCGTTGCAAAGCTCGGCGACTCGGCTATGTCCAAAAGCACTCATCTCAGCGAGCTGCTTATAATCCAAAATATCGACAAGCTTCAAGGCATACCGGGAGTCAGTCAGGCGACCTATGACGCCATTGCCGGCATCAACTTCGATTTCTTCGGTCTGTTCTCACTCGGTGATATCCCCTGGGCACACAAAGGCGAATTCCACATTATCTGGATCATCCCCGTTCTCTCCTTCCTCTCCTCATTTGCAACGGGACTTTATTCTCAGATTAAACAAAAGCAATCCAACCCTGCTATGGCAAGCAATCCCATGATGACAGGCTGCATGACTATATTTATGCCGCTGTTTTCTCTCTACTTCGTTATCAACTACCCCGCAGGTATCGGTATTTATTGGATTGCATCAAGCATTTTCGGCTTCCTCACAACCGTTGTCATCAGCCATTTCTATAATCCCAAAAAGATGATTGCAAGGCTCATGATAGACGAAACGGTTGCACGCCGCTCAAAAGAAAACAACACAAAACAGATTGCGGCAAATAAAGAATAATCTTCATTCTTTCATTAGTTTATCAGGTGGTGACAATTTTGATTAAAGAAGCATTCGGCACCGGCAATACCCTTGACGAAGCAAAAGAGGCTGCTCTCAAGGCTCTTGAAGCCCCGGCAGACGCAGATATTAAATATGATGTTATCGAAAGACCCAAGGCAAAGGTTCTCGGCATTTTCGGCGGTTCTCCCGCTAAGATGAGAGCTTATTACGAATATGAAGACGATCCGTTTGCAAAAGCCAAGGCTTATCTTATGAATATCCTTAAAAATCTCGGAGTTGAAGAAGCGGAAATTTCCGTTGAGGCAGACGAGGAGGATGTTCGCATTTCAATAAGCTGCGGCGATGATTACGGCTCGGTAATCGGCAGACGCGGCGAAACGCTTGACGCCATTCAGTATCTTACCCGCCTTGTTATCAACAGAGGCTCGGAAGAATACAGACGCGTTTCAATCAATGTCGGCAACTACCGTGAAAAGAGAGAAAATACTCTCAGAGCACTTGCCCGCAAAAATGCGGCTAAGGTCAGAAAGTACGGCAGAAATGTTGTTCTTGAGCCTATGAATCCCTATGAGCGCCGCATAATCCACACAACGGTTCAGGAAATTGAGGGCGTTACCTCTCACTCAGTCGGCAGCGACGATGAGAGAAAGGTTGTTATAACCCTTGAAGAAGGCGTGAAGCCCCTCAACGGCGGCTACAACAAGGGTCGCGGCGGCTACAATAAAGGCGGCTATAATAAAGGCGGATACAGAGGCTCCCGCTCCGGCGGAAACCGCGGCGGCAGAAGATATAACGACAACAGCGGCTCGGAAGCATCGAGCGCTCCGTCAAGAGCTCCCCGCTCAGATTCCGCAGGCGCTTCGCTTTACGGCAAAATCGAAATCAACAAATAATAACAGCATTAAAAACGGGCTTGTGCGATGCACAAGCCCGTTAAATTTATTCGGTATTCGTTTATTTTTTCTTTGCAATTTTCAGTTGATTTGTTGTAGATAATATGTTATTATAAATAAAAATCAGAAAAAGGACTGACATAATGCTTGTCTTTATTGATGAAAGCGGATATCCAAGACCAACAGATGACAATGAATATTCCGTATTGATGGCGGTCTGCATATATGAAAAGGATATTAGAGCCATTGACAATGACATATATAAGCTTAAAAATCAAATCTATAATAAACAAGACGAAATCAAATCCACTAATATAATCAAAAGACAAACCATTGAAAAAAACCGTACTAAAAACAAAGAATACGCAGATAAGTTTGTAGACATTGCAACGAGCCATAACATTACAACATTTTGTGTAATAATGAAACGACCGCAGGAATTACCTGCCACAAAAGAAGGAGTCCTGCCAAAACAATACCATCTTCTTTTGAAAAAAGTTGAGTACTTTTGTGAACGAAGAAATATTGAAAAATCAATTTTCGTTTTTGACGAAACAAATGAAAGAGAAGACCTTGAAACCGCTAACAGCTTTAGTGGATTTCTTTTCAAGTCACAATTAGGAAAAACATTTGACAGAATATTAGAAACCCCTTTGTTTGTCAGTTCCAAAATAACTCCTGCCATCCAGATTGCCGATATTTTCGCTGGTATTGTACGCCAGTATTATTCAAGTGGATTAAACACCAAACAACCGATTACCGATTACGAAAAATGGCTCAAGGAATTGTATGACAAAATAGTTGCTAAAACAGAAAATGCCATCCAGCCCAATCGTAAATATTACGAATACGGTTTCCAATTTGTAACTAATTTAAATTACATACGGCAGAATAAAATTCCCTTGACAAATATATAATAGTAGTGTATACTGTAAATGGAGTCGAGAGTTATTCCGTCCTGGGGTTGCATTTGGCTCCTGTCATGTATACAAAATGGACCTGATTTATCAGGTCCATTTTCATTTCCTCTCTTTTTATTTTTTCTTTGCAATCTTCGGCACAACAAGACAGCCGACTATAACCGCAACCGCCGCAACAACGGCAACAACAACCCAGACCATAGAGCGGCTGCCCGTTTCGGGCGACGCGACAACGGCGTCAGGCTCAGCGGCAAACACGGCGATTGCCGCAGTTGCAACTCCCAATACCATAACGGCGCAGAGAATGAGCGCGACTATTCTGACAAACAAATTGCGACCTTTCATAATGAACTCCTTTTCAGTTGATTTTAAGCAGCTTTTTCATTGCGCCGCCAAGCGATTCCGCAAGCTCCGCCGCTCCCTGAGCGGTTTTGCCGCAGCCGGTTATATAAACTTTGATCTTCGGCTCTGTTCCCGACGGGCGGACTATTGCAAAGTTGCCGTCCGGCAGAGAATAGGCAAGCACATTTGATTTCGGAAGCTCAATGGCGGTTTTTTCTCCCGTTTCGCAGTCGGTTACAAAGCCCGCCTCAAAGTCATGCACCTTGAGAACGCGAAGCCCCGCCAGCTCTTTGGGAGGATTTTTCCGCGTGTCGCTCATAATTTCAGCCATCTTAACCATTCCGCTTGCGCCCTCAAAGGCAAAATTATAAAGACGGTTTGCGTAATTTCCGAATTCAGCATATATATCGTTGAGCACATCAACAAGGGTTTTGCCCTTGGATTTATAATAAGCGGTCATTTCGCATATCATCAGCGAAGCGGCAACGGCGTCCTTATCTCTTGCATGAGTGCCGATAAGATAGCCGTAGCTTTCCTCAAAGCCCATAACGAAGCGGTTTTCGCCGCCCTCCTTCTGAAGCTTTGAAATGAATTCGCCCACATATTTAAAGCCCGTAAGAACATCAACAACCTTACAGCCGTATTTTGCGGCAACCCTGTCAAAAAGCGGAGTTGAAACAAAGGATTTGGTCATAACGGGATTTTCGGGCAGAGTTCCTTTTGCCTTTCTTGCTGAAAGCATATATTCGGCGAGCAAAACGCCCACATCGTTGCCCGAGAGCAAAACATATTCGCCGCCGCTGAGAACAGCTATGCCTACTCTGTCACAGTCCGGATCGGTGGCAAGCAGTAAATCCGCCTTTTCGCTTTCTGTCATTTTAAGAGCACACTCAAATACCTGCCTGATTTCGGGGTTGGGATAAGGGCAGGTCGGGAATTTTCCGTCGGGCATTTCCTGCTCCGGAACAACCGAAACATTCTTAAAGCCCGCCCTTGAAAGCACCGTTCTGACGGGGATATTGCCCGTGCCGTTAAGCGGAGTGTAGATTATTTTGATGTCGCTGCCGCCGATAACCTCGGGATTTATCGGTCTTTGCATAACCTGTGAGTAGAATTCCTCTGCAAGGCTGTCGGGGATATATTCAATAAGCCCCTTTTCCGTTGCCTCGTCAAAGGGAATTCTTTTAACATCCTCAAACATATCGACCTTTTGGATAAACGAATATGTTTCCATAGCCGCCTCGTCCGTCATCTGATAACCGGCAGGGTCATAGCATTTATAGCCGTTGTATTTTGAAGGATTGTGGCTCGCCGTGATTACTATTCCGCTGTTACATTTCAGTCGCATAACGGCGAATGAAAGCAGCGGAGTGGGCATAAGCCTCGGGAAAATATACGCCTTAATTCCGTTTGCGGCAAGCACCTCGGCGCACTGCTTTGAAAAAACATCGGAATTAATTCTTGAATCGTATCCGATGGCAACGCTCGCGCCCTCGTATTTGCTGTTAAGATAATCCGCCAAGCCCTGAGTTGCCTGGCAAACCGTGTAAGTATTCATTCGGTTTGTTCCCGCGCCGAGAACTCCTCTCAGACCTGCGGTTCCGAATTCAAGATTTCTGTAAAAACGGTCGAGAATTTCCTCGTCGCTGCCCTTGATTGCAAGCAGCTCGCTGTGAATTTCTTCGTTATCCGCCGTTTTTTCAAGCCACAAATCATAAAGCTTTGCAGCGTCGTTCATAACAATTCCCCTTTTCTTTTTGCTTTTCTAATTATCCATTCTTTATATTACCCGTTTTTTAATTTATTGTCAATGTTTTGAAAACATTCTTTGGATGTGAAAATTAAAAGCGACGCTTAATCGCAATAAGCCGTTGACTATATCTGCCAAATTTGCTATACTGTATTTTAACCCTTAAATACGGGATACAAAAAATTTATCGGAGGCGTATTATGAGCAGTTTTCAAATTTTTGTTAATAAGCTTGTTTCCGTTGCATTTGCGGTTTTGTTAATTCCGTTTTCCGTGCTCACTCACGGAATTGACCTGATATCGGCGGGTGAGCGCACCGATACGGCAAAAACCAACATTGTCGGCGTAGGCGCATATTTCCGCTCACAGGGAATAACAACTGACGGCGATACGCTTTTTTTCTCATCAAAAACCACGCTCATTCAGACTGAGGCGGACGCTAAAACCGTTATCAACGCCAACTACTCCGCAATACCCGACGAGCTTGCCGAGAAATACGGAATAAAACACATCGGCGGGCTGAGCTATTATAACGGCTTTATTTATGCGGGGCTTGAGGACAGCAAGGTTTGGGACTATCCCATTGTCGGCGTTTATGACGCGGGCACGCTTGAGCTTGTTGATTACTACATTCTGGATTGCGAAACCGTTACCCGCGGTCTGCCGTGGGTCTGCGTCAACCCCGAAAACGGTTTGCTTTACTGCACCGACCATTCAAAACAGCCGACAAAGCTGCTTGTTTATAACACCGCCGACGGAATGAAGCCCGCAGGCGAAATTCCGCTTTCGCAGACCGTTGCCGCAATTCAGGGCGCAGAGTTTTACGGCGGAATTATTTACGCCGCGTCCAATGATGAAACACAGGCGATTTATACAATAAATCCCTCCGACGGAAGCGTTGAGAAACTGACCGACAGATGCCTCACTCAATTCAGCGAGGGAGAGGGAATGACAATTATGATAAAGGGAGGAAAGCCCGTTATCATTGCAATGGATATGGGTCCGCTTTTCATAAACGCTTTTGTGCGCGAATATGATGTTATAGAGGGGGTAATTAAATGAAAAACAAAGCACCAGTTATCGCAGCTTCGGCGGTTGCCGCCGCTGCCGTATGCATTGCGGCAGTTCTCGCCGTTAAAATGAGCGGCTCCGACAGCCCTGCCATCGAGCCGAATTTCACGGATGACCCCGCTCAAAGCTACGGCTATTCGCAGAGCGTACCCATTTTCAATGAAATCACCTCGGAGGAGGAAAACAGTTACTTTTTCACCGACGAGCCTTCGGAACAGACTCAGCCGCCCGAAACCGAAAGCAAAACCCTGTCTGCGCTGACATCTGCGGCGGCAACAGTATCACAGGCGGTTACAAGCATTACCGAAAAGGTAACTCAGCTTACAACGGTAATCAACAAGGCGTTTTCAGAGGTTTTCACAATGCCCAAAGCGCCGAAATACATCCCGCCCGACACCGACATCGATTTCAACAAGGTCAACCTTGCTTCATATAAATATGACCCCAACGGCAATTATTATTACACCGATGACAAGGAATGTTGGCAAAAGAACTTCGGCTTCAACGAGGTTTACGATAAGCTCGCTCCCATAAGCATAATGTATTATGACACGGTCAGAACAACCTTTGAATACTCAGGCAAGGAGTGGCTTATACAGGCTTGGAAAGGTCAATACGGCTACTGCTTCGTTGGCGGAGAGGTCGGAATTTACACAAGACCGCTCGGCAAAAGCGGAACTCATTTTTACTGCGCCGACAAGCCCGATTGGCTCAATATGGAAATGGCGTTTGTCTGGGATGAGGATAACAACGGCAATTACAAAACCATTTTCACCCGCCCCTATACAAAATATTGGTGGTGCACGGGATTTGTTGTCGGCTTCCCCAACGGCAGTCTTCGCAACACCCTGACGGAATTCAGGCTTATCACTCACATAACCTTTAAGGATGCCGAAATGGCAAACGCTTTCTGCTCCGCTTTTGAAAAGAACGGCTTTAAGCGTGTTTCAAAGCTCAATAACAACGAACCGGACACCTTTGTTCAGGTCGGCGCGGATGTAGCATTTGTCTGGCAGAATATAGACCAATAAAAAAACTGAAAATGAAACGAGGCTGTCGCACTAAGCGATGGACCAAAAGAAACTAATATAAAAGAATGGCTTGTATTGGAAATTCAACCGATACAAGCCATTTTATTTTTTGTTTCTTTTTAGCTGTTTTTTTGCCTTTATTTACTTGCTCTTTCTTTTTGCGGCAAGCCTCTGGAACAGCTTGACTATTTCAACAATCGGGATAATGCTGAATGCAAGAGCGATAGAAATTGCATATTCCTCAAGGTCAATCGGAGTAAAGCCGAATGCATTGGCAACAACGGGAATCTCAATAATCGCTGTGGTGAGCACAAGAGAAGCAACCATTGCTATAAAGAGGAACTTGTTGTGTGACTTATACTTAATGCTCATATAAGCAACCGAGCCGCGCTGTGAGCGCATATTGAACGAGTGGAAGATTTCGCACATTGACATTGTGAGGAACGCCATGGTCATACCCTCGGCGCAGTCAGCCTCCGCGATATTCATAAAGTGCCATTGTCCGCTCTGGAGATATTCGCCGATGAAGAAAGCGGCAAGAGTAAGCAGAGTAACAAGAATTCCCTGATAGGCAACATCAAAGCCCATGCCGCCCGCAAAAACGCCGTCCTTGCTGTTTCTGGGTTGGCGGTTCATAATGTCCTGCTCGGGCTTTTCAAGGCCGAGAGCAAGAGCGGGGAAGCAGTCCGTTACAAGGTTTATGAAAAGCAGATGAACGGGCTTGAGAATTGTGAAGTTGAGAATAGCCGCGGTAAATACCGAAAGAACCTCCGAAAGGTTGGAGCCGAGCAGGAACTGGATTGCCTTGCGGATATTATCGTAAATCCGTCTGCCCTCGGCAACAGCGGTAACGATTGTTGCAAAGTTATCGTCGGCAAGAACCATATCGGCAACATTCTTTGTAACATCGGTTCCCGTGATACCCATACCTACGCCGATGTCCGCGCTCTTGATTGAGGGGGCGTCGTTTACGCCGTCGCCCGTCATTGCGGTTATCATGCCTCTTGAACGCCATGCGTTGACAATTCTTGTTTTATGCTCGGGCTGAACTCTTGCATAAACGCGGAACTGACCGACCTTTTCTTTGAAATCCTCATCGCTGATTTCATCGAGCTGAGCGCCCGTGATAGCCTGCGAGGGGTCGCTGATGATGCCGAGCTCCATTGCGATTGCAACGGCAGTATCCTTATGGTCGCCCGTTATCATAATGGGCGTTATGCCTGCGTGGCGGCATTCCTCAATAGCCGCCTTAACCTCGGGACGAACCGGGTCAATCATACCCGTAAGACCGATGAAAACAAGGTCGTTTTCAAGCGCGTCGGGTGAGAAGTCTGCGGGAGCGGAGTCATATTTTTTGAAAGCAACGGCAAGCACTCTAAGAGCCTTATCCGCCATTCTCTTGTTGTTTTCAAGCGCCGCCGCCTTGATTTCCTCCGTAAAGGGAACGATATTTCCGTTTACATAAGCGTGAGTGCACTTTTTGAGGATTTCATCGGGAGCGCCCTTTGTGTACTGAACTATTCCGTCGGCAGTCTGATGAACGGTTGACATCATCTTTCTGCCCGAATCAAACGGAGCTTCGCCTATTCTCGGAGCATTGGCGACAAGGTCATTTTTGTTAAAGCCGATTGAATTTGCATAATTAACAAGCGCGGCTTCGGTCGGCTCGCCCGTAACGGCGCCGTCCGCGTCGATTTCGGCGTCACAGCAGAGCGCCATCGCCTTTGCGATAAGCGGCTCGTCGTCGCCGTAATGGTCAACAACGGTCATCTTGTTCTGAGTAAGAGTACCCGTTTTATCGGAGCAGATTATCTGAGCGCAGCCGAGAGTTTCAACCGCAGTCAGCTTTCTGATAATCGCATTTTTCTTTGACATATTGGTAACGCCGATTGAAAGAACAATCGTAACAACGGCGGCAAGTCCCTCGGGGATAGCCGCAACCGCAAGCGAAACGGCAATCATAAAGCTGTTCAGCGCGATATCAAAGCTCAAACCGTCGCCTCTGAGATAAGAAGCGATAACCTGAAATGCAAAGATGAAAACGCAGATGCCGAGAACGAGCCATGTGAGAACCTTGGAAAGCTGATTAAGCTTTATCTGGAGCGGAGTTTCGCCATCCTCAGCCTGAGCAATCGCATCTGCAATCTTGCCCATTTCGGTATTCATTCCGGTTTCAACGATAACGGCTTTGCCTCGTCCGTAAACCACGGTGGAGCCCATATAAGCCATATTCTTTCTGTCGCCGAGAGGAACCTCGCCCTTATCTCCGCCTTTAAGCGGTGAAACAAGCTTATCGGAGGGAACGGATTCGCCCGTGAGAGCCGCTTCCTCAATTTTCATGCTTGCACATTCAAAAATACGGCAGTCGGCGGGAACTGCGTCGCCCGCTTCAAGAATAACAACATCGCCCGCAACAAGATCCTCGCTGCGAACGGAAACCAGCTTTCCGTCACGCAAAACCTTTGAGGTTGCGGCGCTCATTTCCTGAAGCGCTTCAATGGCAGCCTCCGCCTTGCTTTCCTGCAAAACGCCGAGAACAGCGTTGATGAGAACAACAATCATAATGATGACCGTGTCGGTCGGGAAATATGTTGCCCCTGCTGCCGAGGCCTCAAAGTACTCGGTAAACGCAGAAACAACGGCGGCAACGATAAGAATAATTATCATCGGGTCGGAAAGCTGCTCCATAAAACGCTTGAGCATTGATTTTTTCTTGCCTTCCTTGAGCTTGTTCTTACCGTTTTCACTCAGCCTTTTTTCCGCTTCGGCGGTTGTTAAGCCGTCTTCGGTGCTTTTAACATGAGAAAAGACCGACTCAACCTGCTCGAGGTAGAATTTCATTTAACCTCAAATCCTTTCAAATTGAATTAAAAAATCTGCCGGTATAAGAAAAGCCTTTGGCAGAGGTGTAATAATCCTCTGTCAAAGGTCTTGCTTCCAAAAAATCGGGCCGCCTGCCAGATGCCCTCGCGGGCAACGGTTGTTGACAATCGGCTCGGGACTGAGCCCTTAAGCTACTCCCCTTTAACTTGTTGTAATTATAGTATCACATTCAGTTTTCCCTGTCAATGGGACACAAGTAAAAATGTGTCCGCAGGAAATTACAAATAAATTTACGGCAAATAATATTTCCCGAGGCTTTCCGCAAGGGCACGACATATGCCTTTATACATAAACTGCTCGTATTTTTCTTTTTCGAGAACATTTACGGATTCGTTACTGTCGTTAGTTATGCTCGGGAAGCTTTTGTGACCCTCTCCGCTGAAACGAACAAGGTCGGTTTCGGAATATCCGCTTGCGATAACGGCGTCAATCGCCGCGCTGATATCGGCACATTCGCCCTGAACCTCTTTTATCAGATAATTGAGCAAATACAGATTTTCGCCGTTGGGAATGCTCGCCGCAAAGCGCGCCAGTGCTTCGTTCTGCCGTTCCCAGCCCGCAAGAAGCTCACGCTCCTCCGAAACGGTAAACGCCGTGTTTTTGCCGTCGCTCCCCTTTGCGTGGAGGCGGTTTATCTCGGCAAAAACATCCATCATTGAAAGAATATCGGAACGCATTGACTCATATTCCGCAATGCAGCTGTTGACCGTAGCAAGGCTTTGCGAAATATCCATTGCCTGCGCCGCAAGCGTGTTGCCGATAAGCTCCGCCTGATTGCTCAGCTTCTCGGCGGTTTCGCCCCAGAGCGCGGTTTTCTCGGAGTCAAGCTGCGCGAGCAAAGTGGGATATTCGCTGTTGATTTCAGTTCTCAGCGTTATATATTCCGCAAGCGCCTCGGCTTTTTCGCCGCCGGCATTTTCTATAAGCTCTGCGGCGGCTGAAAACTGATTTTTTTCCGCCTTTGCCCTTGCCATGCTGTAATAAATGCTGTTTTTTGAAGCAAGAAAGGCAATAATTATAACCAAAAGGGCGCAGATTACCGAAACCGCAGCAATAAGCGCTTTTCTGCTGCTGCGATTTAAAGTCTTAACCGCCTTTTCCTTTCCTTTCGTGCTCATAAAAATCCCTTGTTTATATAAGTTTTCCGTTAAGCGGCGCCTCTGCAATTACATCAAGCTTCGTTACCGTGTTACTGCCGATTTCTGCAAGCTTTTCATTGGGTATGAAAGCCTTTACGGTTGTTTTTACGCTGTCTGCAATAGTTGCAAGAGGGGGCTGACTTGACGGACGGAGCGTTACGCTCTTTCCTTTAAATTCAAGAACTATTCTGCGCTCGCATATGGATTCAAGCGGACGCATCCAAATTTCAAGCTCGCTGTCGCTCTTCCACGCCGCGGTTGAAACCGCCGTAAAATCAATTCCGCCGAGACGGATTTTGCTGTAACGCTCAACGCCGTCCATACCGCAGACTATCGTGTTATGCTCCTTGCCCTCGTCCCAAGTGACGGTGCATTCGTTTTCGGAGAAATTGAGAATCATATTATCAATATTTCCCGCACGGTTTGCCGACATATAGACAACAGCCATGGGCAGCATTGAAAGCGGCCAGCCTATGGCGTTAAGCAGCGGATTTTTGTTAAAGTGAATTATTTTTTCCTTGACGAATTCCTCGATTACGCTTCTCGGCGCGGCGGGAAGCGCAGGCAGAGGCGACAAGGTGAGATTTTCTTCGGCGTCCTTGGGCTTCGTTTTTTGGTTTTCAATGAAAATATGAGGGAAGTGGCGGAAGATGCAATCCATTGTTTTCTGCTCGAAAACCTCGCTGCAAGTGATAACAAACGCCGCGTCATAGTCTTTGAAAACTATGCCGAACTGCGAAAACATTCCGTCGGCACGGTAACTGTTTTCAAAAGCGTTCATCCAGAAGAAGAAGCCGTAGCCGCAATGTGAATCACGGTCGTCATACTGTTTGTTGTCAAACTGAGAAGAGGTCGCCTTTTCAACATACCAAGCGGGAATAACCTGCTTGCCCGCATATTTTCCGCCCTGCTGCAAACAGAGAATAAACCTTGCAAGCTCGTCTGTTGTTACAAACAGGCCCCAACCGCCTGCCTCGGTGCCCTGCGGGTCGGTTTCCCAAAACGGTCTGCGGGTATATCCGAGAGGCTCAAAAAGGCGCGGAGTGAGATAATCGATAACGCCCATTCCCGTGAGCTTTTTAATTATCGCACAGCACATATAAGTGTTTTCGCTTATGTAACGCCAGCCCTCGCCCGGAGCAAACGCCCACTTTGAAGAAAAGAAATCCTTGACCCAAGTGCCCTTTGTTTTATCGCTTATCAGGCTGACATCCTTGCCCGCCGACATGGTGAGCAGATGAAAAACCGTCAGTTTTTCAAGATTTTCGTCATACTTTTTGGGTCTGAATTCGGGAAAAATATCAATGACCTTTGTATCGAGAGTCAAAAGTCCCTCGTCAATCGCAAAGCCGACGGCAATCGATGTAAAGCTTTTGCTTACGGAATACATTGTGTGCGGAGTTTCGCTGTTATAAGGATAGCGGTAGCATTCATGAGCCACCTTACCGTGGCGAATAAACATCATTGAATGAACTTCAATACCGCTTGAATCAAAATCTCTGATTAGTGCGCCTATCTCTTTTGAGCTTATTCCGACCTGCTCGGGAAATTTCGCTCTCGGAATATTCTTGTTTTTCCTCTCCGCCATTACGGTTTCCTCCTTAATAATATTGTATTTAAGACATTATAACACAATTCTTTAATTATTAAAATACCCGCCGCAAAAAAATTTTTTGAAAAATATCAAACAAATGTTTGCATTTCTTGAACATTTGTGCTATAATGGTCGCAGGGCAAGTATTTGCCCGCTAAAATAAAGCAATTTTGTTTAGAAAAGAGGAGTAAGCATGAAACCCATAACCCCTATTCAGCAAAAAATATATGAATTTCTTCTCGAAAAAGCAAAGGACAATATGACCCCGAGCGTGCGTGAAATCGGCGCGGCGGTCGGTCTGCGCTCAACCTCGTCCGTTCAGGCTAACCTTGACGCGCTTGAAGCCGCAGGCTACATTCAGCGCCCGCCCATGCTCAAAAGATGCATCCGAATAGTCGGTCAGGCGGATAATGTTACCCATGTGCCCGTGCTCGGAACCGTCACGGCAGGCGCGCCCATACTTGCGGTTGAAGAAATAGAGGGCTATCTGCCTTTTTCGATGCCCGGTGCGCAGGATAAGGAGCTTTTCGCGCTTAAAGTCAGGGGCGAGAGCATGATTCAAGCAGGTATTCTTGACGGCGATATCGTTATCGTTGAAAGAACACCCACAGCCCGCAACGGCGAAATGGTGGTTGCTCTTATTGAGGACTCCGCAACCGTTAAAACTTTCTATAAAGAAAACGGGCATTTCAGACTTCAGCCCGAAAATGACGCTCTTGACCCGATAATTGTTGACGAGGTTATTATCCTCGGCAAGGTAATCGCAAGCTACCGTTATTATTAATCCGAAATTTCCTGCACAGCGTAGGGCGGGGGCTTACTCCCGCCGAAAAATCGCATCGTTTTCTCGGCGGCTTGCGGTCAAAACGCCCTACCCTTGCATTATGATATAATAGTCCAACGCAAATCGGAATTTATCGTTTTGTTTGTTTTTCCTTGTAGGGGACGGGTTTCCCGTCCCGCGGGAGGCGAAACGCCTCCCCTACAGGGCTTGACAGATTTTGCTATATGTGCTGTCAAACTTCCAATTCATCATAATTAAGCTTAAAGCCTGAGAAGAAAAAATCTTCTCAGGCTTTATTTTTTTGCCCGTTGGGCATTGATTATGTGAGCAAAGCTCTGTCGTTTGCAAATTTTGTTCCGCTGATGGTTTCAAACTTCTGAAGCAGAGCCTCGACCGTCAGCTTTTTCTTTTCTTCTCCCGAAATATCGAGAATTATTGTTCCCTCGTGCATCATTATAAGACGGTTGCCGTAGGTTATTGCGTCATGCATATTGTGAGTAACCATCATTGCGGTGAGCTTGTTTTCGGAGATGATCTTATCGCTGAGCGCAAGCACCTTTGCAGAGGTTTTGGGGTCAAGAGCGGCGGTGTGCTCATCAAGCAGGAGCAGCTTAGGCTTTTTCAAGGTTGCCATAAGCAGGGTAAGAGCCTGGCGCTGACCGCCCGAAAGCAGACCGACCTTTGAAGTGAGCCTGTCCTCAAGCCCGAGGTCAAGCTTTTTGAGCAGCTCTCTGTATTGCTCCTTTTCCTTTTTGCTTACGCCGAATCTGAGCGTCCTGTGTTCGCCGCGCTTTGAAGCGATTGCAAGGTTTTCAATAATCTCCATATTGGCGGCGGTGCCCGTCATCGGGTCTTGGAAAACACGCCCGAAATATTTTGCACGCTTATGCTCGGGGAGCCTTGTAACATCAACCCCGTCAACAACTATGCTGCCGCGGTCAACGGGAAAAACGCCTGTTATCATATTCAAAACCGTTGATTTGCCCGCGCCGTTGCCGCCGATAACGGTTACAAAATCGCCGTCGTTCAACACAAGGTCAATGCCGTTAAGCGCCTTTTTCTCGTTAATCGTTCCGGGATTAAAGGTTTTGTAAATGCCTTTAAGCTCAAGCATTTGCCGCACCTCCCTTTGCAGATTTGCCCTTGAAGTTCAGCTTGCTCTTCCAATAGGGAATTCCGAGGAATATCGCAACAACCACGGCCGAGAAAAGCTTGAGGTCATTTGCGTCAAGACCGAGCTGGATAACAAAGGTCATAACGATATAGTAGATAACTCCGCCGATAACTGCCGAAAGCAGGCGCAGAGCAAAATTGCGGAACAGCTTGCCGAATATAACCTCGCCGATAATAACGGCGGCAAGACCGATAACTATTGCGCCCCTGCCCATATTGATATCAGCGAAGCCCTGCCATTGAGTGAGCAAAGCGCCCGAGAGAGCAACTATTCCGTTTGAAATAACAAGACCGATGATTTTGTTGAGGTTGGTGTTAATTCCGTTGGCTCTTGCCATAGCGGCATTACAGCCCGTGGCGCGGATTGACGAGCCAATCTGCGTTCCGAAGAACCAATAAAGAATTGCGATGATAACAACGGCAAAGCAAGCACCGACAAGCAGCGACTTATTGATGTTGCTCAGAGTTATCATAAGATCGTAATTGCGGAAGCTTATGCCGATGTTAGCGTTCTTATCCATAATTCTCAGATTAATTGAATAGAGCGAAAGCTGAGTGAGAATACCGGCAAGAATGGCGGGAATTCCGAAAGCCGTGTGCAAAATTCCTGTTGCAAGGCCTGCAAGACAGCCCGAAACCAGCGCGGCAAGCAACGCAAGATACATATTAACACCCGAGGTTGACAAAACGACAAAAACCGCTCCGCCCGTTGCGAGCGAACCGTCAACCGTAAGGTCTGCAAGGTCAAGCACCTTGTAAGTGATATAAACGCCGATGGCCATTATTCCCCAGATAATACCCTGAGCAATCGCGCCCGGCAGAGAACCAAAAAATGCTGCCATATTTTCTCCTGACCCGCAGGCAATAACGCCTGCAAAATGTTTTTATACAAGCACAAAAAGCGATAAGTTTTTGCTTACCGCTTTTTGAGATTAAATTAGTGATTTTTTATGCTTCGATTTCCTTATAGTCCTCGGGAATTGCAACCTCGAGAGCCGCTGCGCGGTCTTTCATATATTCCTTGGTGAACTCCTTTGCATAGCCAATCTCCATATCGCCGGGATTTGCGCCGTTGACAAGGATTTCATAAGCCATAAGACCTGCTTCGTAACCGATATCATAATAATCGATTGAAAGAGTGGCAACGCCGCACTTCTTGCAGATTCCCTCTTCGCCTGCGATAAGGGGAATACCGGCAGGCTCGGCAATGTTGTTGATGGTTTCGCCGAAATCGGCAACCTTATTATCGGTGGGAGAATAGAGAACATCGCACTCTGCAACAGCCTTTGTTGTTACTGCGGCGATATCGTTTGAATCTGCAAAGGAATAATCCTTAACGGTAACTCCCTTTTCGGTGAGAGCCTTTGTAACGGCTTCAACCTGATACTTGGAGTTTGCTTCTCCCGAGCAGTAGATGATACCGACTGTCTTAACCTCGGGGAAGAGCTCGAGAATCATTTCAGCCTGCTGATCAAGAGGAGCAAGGTCTGATGTGCCGGTAACATTGAAGCCTGTCTTTCCCGTCCAATCTGCTGCGGGAATATCAAGAGCGGTGGGATAATCGGTGATTGAAGTTGCAACGATGGGGATATCAGCCGTTGCGCTTGCAGCCGCGCTGAGAGCGGGAGAAGCGTTTGCCATAATAAGGTCAACGCCGTTTGCAACAAACTGCTGAGCCATTGTTGCACAGGTTGCGGGCTCGCCTGCGGCATTCTGAACATTGATGCTTACCTTGTCGCCGAGCTTTTCGGTCAGAGCGTCTTTGAAGCCCTGAGTTGCCGCGTCAAGAGCGATATGCTGAGTAAGCTGGATAACGCCGACATTATAAACCTTGCCGCTGTCCGCTGCTGTTGCGCCGTCTGCCGCTGTTGTATTGCCGTCTGCCTTTCCGCCGCAGCCTGCGAAAGCCGTGCAGAGCATTGCAAGGCACATAACGACCGAAAGAATTTTAACAAATCTTTTCATTGTGTTTTCCTCCTGTTTTTGCCGCTTTAAAGCTTTAAAGCGTTGAGTTTACTTTATGTATTTTAGTACAATGAAAGGCGTTTGTCAATAGTAATTTTTGACAAAAGCAAAGCTTTTTTAATAAATTCATTCAGTATTGCAGTCATTTTGTTTGATGAGAAAAATAAGCGGAGCTGACGCAATAAGCGAAAGCCCCGCGGAGATATCAGAATTTGTGAACTCCCGACCCAATCTCGGTTTTTTTGCCGCCGAGAATTACCGTAGCACTCACGCCCTCGGGAACGGTAAACTCATAAACGGTTTTGCCGTTTTCGGTTTTCCATTCCGAGCGAACCGTGCCGCGCCTTGTTTCAATCGAAGCCTTTACATAGCTGAGCCTTTGGTCGGTTATCGGCTCAAAAACAATGTGCTCAAAGCCCGGGCGGCTCTCGTCGGTATTAATACCCGCCGCCTTGCCGTAAAGCCAATCGGCAACGCTTCCGTAGGCATAATGATTAAATGAATTCATGCTCGTGCTCCACATCGTTCCGTCCTCACGCATACCGTCCCAATGCTCCCAGACGGTCGTTGCCCCCATTTTTACGGAAAACAGCCAAGAGGGATATTCTTCCCTAAGGAGCAGGTCATAGGCGGTCTTTACATAGCCGTTTTCGCTCAGAGCATGGAGCAGATAAGGCGTGCCGACAAAGCCCGTTTTCAGATGTCCGCACTCGGTTACAAGCTCGTTAAGCTGTTTTGCGGTTTCGGCAATATCGTCGCTTATTCCGAAATATACGGCAAGCACACAGGCGGTCTGAGTTGCGTATTCGGGAATGATTCTGCCGTCTTTCATAAATTTATTTCTGAAAGCGGAAATTGATTTCTCTCTGCGCTCCGTGTATTCAGAGCCGTCCTCACCGCAGATATTCATTGATTTAATCAGGATTTCGGTTGAATAAATATAATAAGCGGTAGCTATCAGCGTTTTATCCGTTCCTATTGAGCAGTCCTCGGCGCTGCTGCCGTCAAGGTTAAGCCAATCCCCGAAATGTCCGGATTCCGACCAAAGCCCGTTTCTGCTGTAAGTTTCAATGAAAGCAATATATTTTTTCATGGATTCAAGAGAATCCTCAAGGAATTTTCTGTTGCCGTAGGTCAGATACATCTGCCACGGGCAAACGGTTGCGGCGTCGCCCCATGCGGCGGAGGAGGTGTGATCCCATCTGTTGTTTGCGGGTATTACCGCAGGCACGGAGCCCCAAGGATTCTGATCCGCCCTTAAATCCGCAAGCCATTTTGTAAAAAATCTTTCAACATCAAAATTATATGACGCCGTTTTTGCAAAAACCTGCGCGTCGCCCGTCCAGCCGAGGCGCTCGTCTCTCTGCGGGCAATCGCTCGGAATATCGAGGAAATTACCTTTCTGACTCCATATTATGTTTGAAAACAGCTTATTTACTCTCTCGTCCGAACATTCAAAGCTGCCCGTGCGTTTGATATCCGAATGAACAACAACAGCCGTGAAATTCTCTTTCTTTATCTCATCGCTGAAGCCGTCAAGCTTTATGTATCTGAAACCGTAGAAGTTAAAATCAGGCTTGAAGCGATGCTCCTCACCGTCACAGATGAAAACAGCCTGCGCCTTTGCGGAGCGATAGTTTGCATTGTAAAAATTGCCTTCGCCGTCAAGCGTTTCTCCGTGGCTGATAACAGCCCTCTCACCTTTTTTGCCTTTTATTGCGAACTCAACATATCCCGTCAGATTTTGACCGAAATCAATAACCTTCTCTCCCTTGGGAGTTATGATTATTTCCTTTGCGGGGAGGCGTTCATGCTCGATAACCTTTTCGCCGACTCTGTCTTTGAGCGCCGATTTGCCGCAGGGGAACACCTTTGCCCGACCCGGCTCGGGGTCGGTATATGACGGGTCGTAAACATAGCCGTTATATACATCGGAATAGATTGTTTTTCCGTTTTCACATTTCCAATTTCCGCCCGAGGTTATGATTCGTGTTTCGCCGTCGGTAAATTTTATTGTCAGAGCGCAGATTGCGGCGGTCTCCTTGAAGCCGAGGAAGCTCTCCTCCAGTCTGCCGAAAAATCCGTGGGCTTTCCATCCGGGGGCAACCGAAAGAGTTATTTTATTCTTCTTTTCAAGCATTTCTGCAACATCATAGGTTTCAACCTGCAAGCAATGACCGTATGAAGTATAGCCGGGGGCAAGAATATAATCGCCCACCCTGTTTCCGTTGATTTCAGCCTTGTAAACGCCGAGCGCGGTTACCTCAAGCTCCGCGTATTCAATCGGTTTTTCCGTCTCAAATTCCGCGGAAAAGCAGATTTCACGGTCAAGAGCGATTTTAGGGCTTTTTATCCATTGTGCGCTGAGAATGTTTTTCATATTGTTTACCTTCCTTTCCAAAAAGGCATAATCCCATTTAATTTTATATTACATACTGTAAAAAAGCAATACCTGCTAAATACAAAAATTAATAATATCCGCCTTGATTAACAAAGAATTTAATGATAGAATAATTAACAACACAATAACTGAAAGGTGCTTAATTCAATGAAAAGATTTTTAAGCGTTGCTTTAATATTTTCCCTGCTTTTCTCTTTTGCCGCCTGCTCTGCAAAGACTTCGGGCAAGTCGCAGACCGAGCCGACCGCCGCTCCCCCTCCCGTCATAGAAAGCAAACAGCTTCAAAAGGAATTTAAGGACGAAAACGGGCGCACGGTGGTTTCTGTTGATGTTACTCTGCCGCAGATTTCCGAAAACTGCGAAAAAACTGTTATGGATTATGTCAACAAGACCGCGCTTGAAATCTTTGAAGAAAAATGCAGATTTGCGGAAAACAACATAAAAAACGCCGCCGCTTTTATGGATAATTCAAAAAGCGAAAAGCCTTGGACTTCAAAGGTCACTTTTGAAACCACTTATTCCGACAGCCGTTTTACCTGCTTCCTCATCAAAGAATATTTTTCATACACGGGCGGAGAAGCCGACCCGAGCTACCAAACAAAATGCTTCGACCTTAAAACGGGCGAGCCCTGCTCCGCCCTTACCTTTGCAATCGATAAGGAAAATAAATCCGTTATCGACGAGGAACTCGTCAATAATATTATTATTTATAAGGCAGATAAAGAGTTTTACGGCGATGCGGGCTCTCTTTCCGAAAATCAGCGCAAGGCAATCGCAGAAAACTTCAGCCTTGATAACTTCTATCTGACCGAGGACGGAATTGCCTTTTATTTTGACAAAAGCTGCATTTCGCCGACTCAATCGGGCGTTTACGAGTGCAGAATGACCTGGAGCGAGGCAGGCACGGTTTTCTATTCTCCCTATGAGCTTGCCGCAATAGAGGCGGAGGAAAACACTTCTGAAACAGCTTGAAAACTGATTAATGACTTGATATCAAAAACGGCTTGTATCGGAATTCAACCGATACAGCCGTTTCTCTGTTAAGAAAAAAGCATCTCCGCATAAAGCGAAGATGCTTTTCTTTAAGTTTAATTATTTAAACTTGCGCTTACGAGCTGCCTCGGACTTCTTTTTTCTCTTAACCGAAGGCTTTTCATAATGCTCTCTCTTGCGAACCTCCTGAATAACGCCGTCTCTTGAAGTCTGTCTCTTGAATCTTCTGAGTGCGTTTTCGAGTGACTCGCCTTCCTTAACTTTTACCTGGCTCAATGTATTCCCTCCCCTCGCCTGATACAGGGACAATAATTCATAGGTTGATTTGTATTATACAATAGTTAAACCCTGCTTGTCAACATTTAAAATGTTAAATTTTATAAAGTTCATTAAAATCAGAATTCCGTGTTTGTTATCCTGTCTATTACGAAGCTTTCGGTGAAAATATTATCCGGCTCGTTTTCGTCCAAAACTATCAGTCTGCCGCCCCTCTTGTCGCCGTAGGTGTGGTATCCCGTGCTGAAAGTCTGAACGAGCTTTATTCCGTCAACCTCAATAATAAAATCGTTGACATGGTCGTGACCAAAGAATGCCGCTATAACATCGCCGTGCCTTTTCCAAAGCTCAAACTGCGTTCTGTCGCCGTTAGCAGGCGGGCTGGGCAGCTCCTTCATTTCGCCGCTGATTTTATACTCCTCTTTGAGGGTATAATATTTATCCTCGCCTTTCTCATAGATCGCGTCGGGGCAGTCGGCGGTTGTTTCCTCCACCGCGTCACATTCCTGAATTACGGGGATATGCTGGAAAAGGATTGACGGCAAAGGCTTTCCGCCGTTCTCTTTTTTGAGTTTTTCGGCGGTTCTTTCATACCAATCGAGCTGGCTCTTGTGAACGCAATCGTAGCCCGGCAGGCGTTCTCCGCTTTCGGAATACGGATAATCGTTTGAGTCGATAAGCCAGATATTATAGGCGGGCTTGTCCGATTTGCCGCTCTTAATCAGAATGTTGCAGTTGCCGCAGCCATACATTTCCTCTGCGTTGAGGCACCCGATAAAATTATCGTACTGCATATATAGCATCATCTGAAATTCTCTGAAATTTTTATAAATTTCGGAATCGTGATTGCCAAAAACCACTGCAAACGGAATACCCTTTTCTCTTATGGGCGCAGTAATCTTTTCAACGGTTTTGCTGATATAATCGTATGTCAGCTCCTCCCAATATCCGTTGATATTGTCGCCGCCGAAAACGATAAGGTCGGGATTTGTTTTTTCAATGCTTTTTTTGATAACATTGACCGCCTCTATGCTTTTATCGCGGGGAACGGCTCTGTTTTCATCATCGTCCATCTCGGGGTCAACCTCGTGAATGTCGGTAAGATGAAGAATTCTGAACTTGCCGTCGGGCGAAAATTTAAGCTGAGGCTGCTTGATATGAGCTTTTTTATATGACACGGGAGCTCCTGCCGCCGCCGCAAAGGGAGCGAGCGGCGCAGTGAGTATCGCTTTTAAAAATCTGCTTTTCATTAATGCCATCCTCTGTTGTGTTTTTGTCAAAATCCAAAAAACTTTAAATATCGGAGTTTACGGCTTTACTACTATATTTACAAGTCTGCCCTTGACATAAAGCTCCTTAACAACCGTCATTCCGTTGATTGCCTCGGCGATTTTTTCAAGGCTCTTTGCGGCGGCGATAGCCTCGTCCGCCTCGGCGTCTGCGGAAACAACAAGCTTCTCTCTGACCTTGCCGTTAATCTGAACGGCAATTTCAACCTCGTCATCAACGCACTTTGCTTCGTCATAGGTCGGCCAGCTTTCAAATGCGATTGTTTCGCTGTGACCGAACTTTTCCCAGATTTCTTCGCAGATGTGGGGAGCAATGGGGCTGAGCACCTTAATGAAGCCCTCTGCAAATTCCTTGGGGCAGCTGTCCGCCTTATAAATCGCATTGACAAAAATCATCATCTGGCTGATTGCCGTGTTGAAAGCAAGCTGCTCAAAGTCTTTTGTAACCTTACGGATTGTAACATTATAGATTTTTTCAAGCTCCGCATACTTGCTGTCATTCAACTTTGACTCATCGGTGAAGAAATTCCAGACTCTTGAAAGGAAACGCTTTGCACCCTCAACGCCCTGATTGCTCCAAGGCTTTGACGCTTCAAGGGGACCCATAAACATCTCATAGAGACGGAGAGTATCTGCGCCGTAATCACGAACTATATCCGAAGGATTAACAACATATTCGGGGAATCTCTTGCCCATCTTGATGCCGTTTGAGCCAAGAATCATACCCTGATGAACAAGCTTACGGAAAGGCTCTTTTACGGGTGAAACCCCTTCGTTATAGAGAAATCTGTTCCAGATTCTTGAATACATCAGGTGACCTACCGCATGCTCGGGGCCGCCCACATAAAGGTCAACGGGAAGCCAATGCTTGAGAAGCTCGGGATCGCAGATTGCATTTTCGTTATGGGGATCAATATATCTCATATAATACCAGCTTGAGCCTGCCGAGCCGGGCATTGTTGAGGTTTCACGCTTGCCCTTAACGCCGTTTCTTTCGATATATTTCCAATCCTCTGCATTTTCAAGAGGCGCCTGACCGTTCTTGCCCTTATATTCTTCAAGCTCGGGAAGAACAAGCGGAAGCTCTTCGTCATCAAGAACATGGATTTCGCCGTCGTCTGTGTAATAAACAGGCACGGGCTCGCCCCAATAACGCTGCCTTGCAAAGATCCACTCGCGGAAATGGTAGTTAACCTTTCTTTTGGCAACTCCCATCTTTTCAAGCTTCTGTGTGATAGCCTCCTTTGCTTCTTCAACCGTAAGACCCGTAAATTCCTCTGAATTGATAAGCTTACAGCCCTTGCCGAGATAACTGCCCTTTTCAAAGGCACATTCCGAAACATCGGCGCCGTCAATAACCTGAATCATGGGGATATTATGTACTACGGCATATTCAAAGTCACGCTGGTCGTGGGCGGGAACTGCCATAACCGCGCCTGTGCCGTAGCTTGCAAGAACAAAATCGCCGATATAAACGGGAACCTCTTTGCCGTTTACGGGATTTATGGCATAGATGCCTTTAAGAGGACAGCCCGATTTTGTTTTGTTGAGGTCGGTACGGTCCATATCGGACTTTTTGACGGTTTCCTGAATATATGCGTTAACCTCATCTTTATTTTCAATTCTCGGCATAAGCTCCTTGACAAGATCGCCGTCGGGAGCCAAAACCATAAATGTAATGCCGTAAATTGTTTCAATACAAGTAGTGAAGATTGAGAATTTTCCGCCGCCGACGAGCTGGAATTCTACCTCAACACCCGTGCTTTTGCCTATCCAATGGCGCTGCATATCCTTTGTTGATTCGGGCCAATCAATTTCATTCAGCCCGTCGAGAAGCTCTTCGGCAAACGCAACCTGATCGATAACCCACTGCTTCATATTCTTGCGGACTACGGGATAGCCGCCGCGCTCACTCTTGCCGTCAATAACCTCATCGTTTGCGAGAACAGTGCCAAGCTCTTCGCACCAGTTTACGGGAATATCAACAAGCTTTGCATAGCCTTTAAGGTAGAGCTGCTTGAAAATCCACTGCGTCCACTTGTAATATGAGGGGTCTGAGGTGGCAATCATCTTTGACCAGTCATAGTCAAAGCCGAGCTCTTTAAGCTGTTTTGAGAAGGTCTTTATGTTATCCTGAGTGAAGCCGTTGGGATTGTGACCCGTCTTAACGGCATACTGCTCTGCGGGAAGACCGAATGAATCGTAGCCCATAGGGTGAAGAACATTATAGCCCTGCATTCTCTTCATTCTTGAAACAATGTCGGTGGCTGTGTAGCCTTCGGGGTGACCCGCATGAAGACCTACGCCCGAGGGATAGGGAAACATATCAAGAACATAGAACTTGGGCTTTGAAAAATCCCAAACATCTGTCTTAAAGGTTTCGTGCTCATCCCAATATTTTTGCCATTTCTTTTCTATATTAGCGTAATCGTACTGTGCCATAAAAGCAACAACACCTCTCCTTAATTCTCTGTAATAATATCGCTCAAATCGACTATGCTTGCGTCCGCCCACAGCCTTTCGAGATTATAATATTCTCTGTTTTCCTGCTGAAAAATGTGAACGATAACCGTTCCGTAATCAAGCAAAATCCAACCCGTTGCTCTGCCCTCGATGTGCTCGGGAGCAATGCCCGTGCGCTGTTTTATTTCATACTCAACATCATCGGCAAGAGACTTTGTGTGAGTGTTTGATGTGCCTGAGGCGATAACGAAATAATCCGAAACTATCGTGACCTCCTCGGTCTTGATAGCCTTTATGTCAATCGCCTTTTTTTCATCGAGCACCTTTGCTATTTCTTTTACAAGTTCTTTTGAATCCATATCAATGTCCTTTCTGCTTCATAAAATGCAGCAGCATATCGTTATAGCAATCCACCGTTGCAGGGTGAATAGGCAAATCCTTAGATATTAAT
The DNA here is from genome assembly GCA_016297555.1 of Clostridiaceae bacterium. Lineage (GTDB taxonomy): Bacteria > Bacillota > Clostridia > Oscillospirales > Acutalibacteraceae > CAG-177. The sequence continues at coordinate 14,305 of JAEDGK010000001.1, read as the reverse complement.
TTTTCCACGGTGTAGCGCGATGTATACAAAATTGCGTGTTCAAGGCTGATATCCGCAAGCCGCCTGACAACGCCCACATCGGGGTAATCCCTGTCCGCAGAAATAAAATCCGCCGTGTAAACTATTTTTTCAAGCAGGCTCATTCCAGCCTTGCCCGTTGTGTGCCACCTGACCGCGCCGAGAATTTCTTCATCCGAAACAATTCCTTTCAGCTTCAGAAAAGCCGCGCCCGATATCTGATGCCAGACCTTGGGATTGGCTCTGTCAACAGAGCTTAAAGCTTCGCCTGCGCGAGCGGTCAATTCAAGCTGCTCCGCCTTGCCCGCGTTTTTCGTAACATCGTGAAGCAAGCCCGCAATCCTTGCCTTTTCGGCGTCTGCGCCGTATTTTTCGGCAAGCACGGCGGCACATTCGCTCACACATTCGCTGTGATAAATCCGCTTTTCGTCAAGCCTTTCAGCAAGGATTTGCCTGAAATTTCCCAATCCGTCGTCATAAAGTCCGTTTTGCATAATATATTCCGCCACCTTAGGGTCAAGCATTTCGGAGCCGCCGCAGGCAGCCTTAGCCCTGACGGCTGTGGAGCTGACTTCAAGAGGCTCAAGCTCAAGAAAAATTATTTTTTCTCTCTGCTCGGGCGTAAACTGCGAAAGCTCGGGCTGATAGCCCTTTTCTCTTGAAGCCGCGCAGATAAACGCAAGTGAAATTATTTCCTCCCACAGATACCAGCGGTTAAGCGTTTCGAGCATATCGGAGCCGATGATAAAATAAAGCTCGTCGCCCGGATAAAGCTTTTTAAGCTCTCTCAGAGTTTCAACGGTATAGCTTCTGTTTCCGCGCTCAAGCTCAATCGGCGAAACCTCAAAGCGGCTGTCGCCCCCGAATGCGAGGCGGCACATTTCGAGCCTTGCGGCTCCGTCGGCAAGCTTGCCAGGAATTTTATGGGGAGGGATACAGGAGGGGATTATAAGCACCTTATCAAGCCCCAGAAAATCCGCCGCCTCTTTGGCAAGGCGGGTATGACCGATATGGGGCGGGTTAAAGGTTCCTCCGAAAACACCGATTTTAATTACAATCGCTCCTTACTTGATGTTAACCTTTGTGTTCATCAGCTTTGCCGTTCCGAAGAAGAGCAGAGCGGCGCATACAACATTAAACAGCGTGCCCGCAATGCCGAAGCTGAGACCTACGGGGTCTGACATCGTGGAGGTTGTGCTGTAAAACAGACCGTCGCCCGTGAGAACTATCGTGAGGGGAACATACTGCGCGAGCAGCAGACCGATTATCTGCATAACGATGAAAACGGTAAAGAAAACAACAAAAGCCGCAAAGCCGCCGAGCTTCTGCATAACTCTTGTGTTTGCAAGGGTTATTGCAAAGAAAAGCTGCGCTATGAGAACGACTATTCTTATAAAGACGACAAGGGCAAATATTGCAATGACCGCCTTAATCGTTGAAGCCGAGGGAAGACCCTCAAACATCATTGTAAGCATTTGAAAGGCAAGCTTTACATCCTCGCCTATCATAGCGCTTGCATAAAGATAAACGCCGATAAAAATGCCGATTGCAACCACATAGCTGAGCAGCATCCATATAAACGAGGTTATCGTTTTAGCCGCAAGAAGCTGACCGCTCGTAACGGGCAGAGTAAAGCTCAGATAGCCCTGATTGCCGAAAAGCGTTTTTTGGAAATTGGAAACAACGCAGATGAATGTAACGATTACGGCGATAATACCCGTGGCTATCAGAACGATGGTTGACAGCGCGCTTATCCATGTTATTTTGGCGATATATGACGCCGCCATAAGGGCTATTGCCGCCGCCGCAACGGCGTAAATCATACCGATTGTGTGGGCGTTTGCCTTAAATTCATTCTTAATTAACTTGCCAAGCATAGCCGAACACCTCCTTGAACAAATCCTCAATCGTTTTGCCCGCTCCCGTTATGTCCTCCACGCGGGACTTAACAAGAACCTGACCTCTGCCTATCATCAGCACGGAGTTGAAAATTCTCTCAACATCATAAATCAGGTGAGTGGATATGAGGACGGTTGAGCCCTCGGGATGATTTTTCATTATTGTGTCAAGAATAAAAGCTCTTGCCGCAGGGTCAACGCCGCCCAGAGGCTCGTCCAGCACATAGAGCTTGGCATTGCGGCACATAACAAGAAGAAGCTGCAGCTTTTCCTGCATACCCTTTGACATTGTCTTTATCTTCTGCTTTGGCGGAAGCTGGAAGGAATCGAGCATTTTAAACGCCTTTTCCTTGTCAAAATCCTTATAAAAATCTGCCATAAAGTTGATGGCGTCAACCGAGCGCATCCAATCCGCAAGGTATGTTTTTTCGGGCAGATAGGCTACCTTTGCCTTGGTTATAACTCCCGGCTCGTCGCCGTCAATGAGCACCTGACCCGAATAATCGTGAATAAGCCCCGTCAGAATTTTTATAAGAGAAGTTTTTCCGCTTCCGTTGGGGCCGAGGAGACCGATTATCTGCCCGCCCTCGAAGTTGAAGGATACATTCGACAAAACCTGATGGCTGCCGTAAGATTTGCTAAGATTATTTACGGAAATAATATCAGACATTTTTTCCTCCCGTTTTTCAGGAAAATCCTGTATTTTTTATGCTGGGATAATATGGTTTTTCCATAGTTAAGTGATATTATACCACTATATGTTATAAAATAAAAGACTTATTTTATGATTTTTTTGCGTGAAGTTTAACTGTTTGTAAAAAAAGCGGCATACATCGGTTTTGATTGCCGATGTGCGCCGCTTTTCGGTCATATGATTTTAACTTTCTTCTTTTGCCTTTGCCTCGTTGATTTTTTCGGTTATTCTGACATTTGCACTCTTTTGACCCTTGGTTATATCCGAATCATAACGCTTGACGGAATAATCCTCTTTCTTTGCTTCCTCATAAAGCGCGTCGTAATCGCTTTGGCTCTGCTCGGTTCTGATATAGACATCCCAATCGTAATCGTCGGTATTTTTTTGAAGATAATAGAAAATATAAACGCCGTCATCATCATAAAAATAAGCCGAGTCGCCCGCCTTGCGGGAATCGTCAAGAAGCCAATTATTGATTTCATAGCTGTATGCGCCGTTTCGCACAAGCCTTTCCGCGCCGTAATCTGAATTTTCGCAGAGCTTTATGAAATCTTCTTTTGAGGCTCCGTTCTTTTTCCATTCCTCATACTGCTCTTCAACGCTCTTTCTGCTTTCTTCAATCTGCTCCGCGTTCATTGTTGAGGAATCGACGGCGTTTTCAAAGATGAGAACATTGCAGCTCGTATTCAGGAAAGGAAGCTTCTCAATATAAATAACATATCTGAAAAGGAAGTCCTCCACAACGCCCACCTCGCCCGGCTTTCTCGCGGGGTCAAAAATCCAATCGGCAACCACCTCGCCGTAAACATCCTCAATGGTGCTGTGTCTTGTATAAAAACACTGCGTTGTGATTTCGGCATTATAGCCCTGACCGGGATAATTGCCGTTTGCATAATCAAGGAATTCCTTTTCGTTGGTTATTTTTGCAACCTCATCCTCGTCATAAACGCCCTCAATGGGATAAACCCTCGCCTTGACAACCGTGTAATCATTCACATTTGCGTCAAGCTTGGATTTAACAAATTCATCGGAATAGCTGTCGTAAAGCTCATTTTTTTTGTTGCTTTCGTATCGCTCCGTATAAATACGCATTATTTCCCTTGCCTTAAACATCGGGTAGGTCAGCCCGTCGGCATAGGTGCTTTTCAAAAGCTCCTCCGGCTCCTTTTTGGTTGTCTTGGAATATTCGTCAATTCGGGAATAAATGCTGATTATCTGCGATATTTCGTCTTCGGTAAACTGAATACCGGCTTCCATCGCTTTATCAAAGCCCTCATAGTAATAAATCATATTTTCAATGGCTTTTTGAGTAAAGTTTTCCGCCCAGGTGTAGCCTTTATTAAGGCATTGCTGAGCGTCGGGCAAAACAAGCGGGTCATAGCCCGTGCGGTTTTCGCCGTTATTCTCGCTCTTTGAGGTTTCAACCTCGCCAACCTTGGCGTAGTATTGGTCAATGTAATAAAAAACGAACTCGGGCGTTGAAATCTCTCTGTCGCCCACCTTTAAAGCAACGCCGTATTCGTCACAGGCTTTTTTTGAATCAATCGCCGCCTGATTAAGCACCTCGGCAAACTCCTTGGGCATACGCACACCGTTATAATCAATATAGTTATAGCTCTCGCCCTCGTTTGACGAACCGCCTTCAACTGAAAAGGTTGCCGGCTCCTTGCTCTTTTCGATTGCGGGCTTCACGGCAAAAACTCCGATAAGCACGGCGGCGGCAACAACCACAACCGCCGCCGCGGCAATGAGAATGTTGCGGGTTGATTTGTTTACCCCTTTTTTCTCCGTTGTTTTTTCGCCGGCGTTTGAATTAACGGGCTTTGCCGCCTTCTTTTGGCTTTTTTTATTGCTCATAGCAAAATCTCCTTAATCAGTTTTGCTTGCGGACTATCTTATACTCGTCATAAGGGTCAAAATACGGGCACTCCGTTTCAGAGCCGCTCATAAACCTGTAAAGCTCGTCCTCATCAAGGTCTACGAGACATTCATAGCACTCGTATTCCTCGTTATAGTCATAATGCGCGCAGTTGTCGCAAATAGTTGAACCCGCCACGGTCTGTCACCTCAATAAATCGGAATTATGATTTCTTTTTCCGTTTTTACAACGCCGTCCGTTCCGATATCACGCAGATGCGGTCCGAAAAACATTCCCGGCGCACGCCCCGAGGGATAAAGCTCCAACAAGGGAGCCATAACAAACGCTCTTTCGAGAGCGCGGGGGTGCGGAAGAGTCAGCTCAAAGCTTTCACTCTTAAATCCGTCGTAAAGAATCAGGTCGAGATCTATTATTCTCGGTGCGTTCCGCTTTTCTCTGACTCTGCCCATTGCCGCCTCAATGCCGAGGCACTCGCCGAGCAGCAGAGCGGGCGAAACATCGGTTTCAACAAGGATGGCGGCGTTATAAAATCTATCGCCCTCCTCGCAGTCAACAGGTTCGGTTTCGTAAACGCCCGACGCCTTTTTGATTTCAACACCCGAAAGCCTTGCAATCGCTCTGACTGCGGTGTTGATATTTTCAATTCTGTTGCCGAGATTTGTTCCCAGCGCAATTACCGCTTCGCTCAATTTTCTCCGCCCTTTCTTTCTCTGAAAATCTCAACCCCGACATAATCAAAATCCGCTTTTATCGGAGCTTCGGGCTTTTTAAGCCTTATTCTCAGAGCGTTGATTTTATCAAATCTTTCAAAAAGTCCGCAGGCAACTCTTTCCGCCGCTCTTTCAAGCAAATCATTTTTTTCGGCGGTGAAAATGCGAACGGTCTCTTTGATGATTTTTGCATAGCTCACCGTGTCGTCAATGCCGTCGCTCTCGCAGGCTGAGCCGATATCAACATAAGCGTCAATATCAAAAACAAAATTCTGCCCGTCCTGCTTTTCCTCGGGATTGACTCCGTGATAAGCAAATATTTTTAAACCCCTGACAATTATTTTATCCATTCGGTTTACATCTCCTGTAAATCGCGTCGGCAACTCTCGCTCCCTGAACTGCCGAGAAAACATCGTGCGCTCTTATTATATCCGCGCCGCCCGCAATCGCCGCCGTGTGAGCGGCAACTGTGCCGGGGTCGCGCTTTGAGCTTGTTTCTTCTCCGCTTGCCGCGCCGATAAATCTTTTTCTTGAGCCTGCCGCAAGCAGAGCAACGCCCTGAAATTTGAGCCATTGCATATCTCTGATAAGCTCCAGATTATCCTCATAGCTCTTGCTGAAACCAAGTCCCATATCAAGGCAGAGGTTGGATTTAGGCAGACCGCTTTCGGCGGCAAGACCGAGCGCGTCAAGGAAAAATTCCCGCACGCTCTCAACAACGCCCTTCGGGTATTCCGCAACCTCGCACGCCCCGCAGGGATTGTGCATAACAATATATCCCGCGCCGTATTTCAGGGCAAGCTGCGCCATTTCCGAATTAAAAACTCCGCTGACATCATTGATTATTTCCGCACCCGCTTTGAGAGCCGCTTCGGCGCAGGAGGGATAAAAGGTATCAACCGATACCGCCGCGCTCAGCCTGCCTTTAACCGCTTCAAGCGCAGGCATAATTCTTTCGGTTTCCTCTGCGGCGCACAGCACCTTTGCGCCGGGTCTTGTGGAATTTGCGCCGATATCGATTATATCCGCGCCCTGCTCCTGCATAAGCAAAGCGTGCTCAAGAGCCGCCTCGGGTGTAAAATGAAGCCCGCCGTCCGAAAAAGAATCGGGCGTATAATTCAGAATTCCCATAACATAGGTTTTTTTGCCCAACGGAAATTCGTGCTTGCCTGCCTTAAACATTGCTCCTGCCTCCCGTTAAAAGAGAGATTGCCTCGGCTCGGGTTTTGGCGTTGCTTCTCATTGTTCCCCTCAGAGCGGAGGTGCGGGTCTGCGCGCCCGACGCTCTTGCGCCGCGCATGGTCATGCAAAGATGCTCCGCCTCGATAACCACGGCAACGCCCATAGGCTGAAGCTTTTCATCAAGAAAATCGGCTATCTGCGCCGTCAGACGCTCCTGAAGCTGCGGTCTTTTTGCAAAGCTGTCAACAATTCTTGCAAGCTTTGAAAGCCCGATAACTCTGCCGTCGGAGGGAATGTAGGCAATATGAGCCTTGCCCATAAACGGTATCAGATGATGCTCGCACATCGAATAAAGGGGAATGTCTCTGACGATAACCATTTCTTCGTTGCCCGATTCATTGAAAAGCTTTAAATGCCTTTCCGGATTATCCTCAAGCCCCGAAAATATTTCCTCATACATTCTGGCTACTCTTGACGGGGTTTCGAGCAAGCCCTCTCTGTCGGGATCTTCGCCTATGGCGAAAAGAATCTCTCTGACTGCCGCTTCTATTCTGCTTTTGTCCATTTGGTCTGCGCCTGCCTTTCAGTTCTTCTCGGGCACAAAGGTCAGCATAAGCTGACCGGGGTCCTTATAATATATCAATGAATCCGTTGATAAATCAACCTTGGTTTTTTTCTTTGCCGCAAGCAGCACATTATATATTCTGCCGCTGTCCACAAGGTCTGCAACCGCTCCGTTATAAGCGCTTTCATTGCCGAAGCGTATCTGAACGGTATCCTCGCCCGCGTTGAGCGCGTCCGCCAACAGAGCGGCAAGTCTTTTTTCGTCCGAGCGGTCATAGCTCTCAAAATACTTGCCCGTTTTGACATAGTAATTCGCCTTTGTCTGCGTGCAGTTGAAATCGTATGAAAAATCGGAGTGACTCCCCGCTATCATATCGTTGTTGATATTGAAATAGGAGTAAATTTTAATATTTGCGCCGCTGTCGTTTAGGGGGTCGTCCCATGTGCAGTCAAGATAATAAAAATCACCGTCAATCTTAACCGCATTCCACATATGCGCGCCGCGCGTGCCGTCAAAATTCTCCGATGTTCCGCTGAGCACCGCGCTTTCAATGCCCGCCCTGTCAAAAAGCAGCTTAGCCGCCTTTGAATAGCCCTCGCACGCCGCCGAGCCGTTGACCAGCGCGCCGTAAGCCGAGGAATAAACAAGCTCGCTTTCAACAAGCTTATATTCGCAGTTGTCGATAATGTAATCGTGGATTTCAAGCTCGGTCTGCCACTCGTCATCGGGCTTTGAAAGCCCCGATATCACCTTTTCGGCGGCTTGGTCAAGCGCCGATTTTGCTTCGGGGTATTCTTCTTTATCGATAATATACTCTATCGTGCAGAAGGTTCGGAGCCATTTGGTTGAAATGGTGCATTTTCTGCCCACAAAAAACAAATCGGGATTATCATAAAGCAGGGCGGAAAACACCCTGTCAAGCTGCTCGGCGGTTATCTGAGGAATTTCAACCGACTGCGGCATCGAATAAATCTCCGAAAGTATTTCGTTGTAAGCGTGCTTTTCGGTATTGTCAAGCTTGGCGTAATAGAATTTATACGGGCTGCCCGCATCGGTCAGCTCCGCAGGCTCGGTATTTTCCCACTCCGCGCGCGAGGTGACGAGCACATAGCCGATTGTCACGGCGGCAAAGCAGCCGATAACAGCCATAACCGCGCTGAGCAGCAGCGATAAAAACTTTTTCATTAAGCCGTTCCTTTCGGTTTAATCTTTTTCGATGAGCTGTTCGGGGGAATCCGCCGTCTTTTTGACGAGCAGCCTGTTTTCCATCAGCAGCTTTATGCCCTCCTGCGCCGATGAATAATCAACTATCGTCAAATCAGTCTTTAATGTGTTGGAGATTTTTGAAAATATTCTTTCTCGCTTCTCAAGATATGCCGGCGAAAGGATTCCGTCCGTCATCTCAAGCAGGGCGGACGAGCGCAGAGATCTGCCGCTTGTGCCGAGCGTGCCGAGATAGCGCAGATATTTAAAGAGCGTGTCGCCTTTAAGATTTTGCTTGCCCTTAACGAGAATGAGCGTGAAATCCGGACCTCTGTATTCAATCTGCTCGGGAACGGTTATTTCAACGCCGCCGAGATAATTAATCATCGCCTTAAAGCTCTCGTCATAAGAGCCGATATATCCGTCAACAGCAACGCCCGTGCCGCTCTCGATAGCCGAAACCAGCGCATTTTCGCCCGACTTTCTGTAAATGTCATTTATGCTGCGGGATACCCCGTCAACCGTCAGCGGCATTTGCGGGTCAAGCGTGCAGGCGGTCGCCCTGCGCTCGGGCAGCTTAACATTGATAAGCCACGCAAAGTGAAGCCCCGCGCCGTTGTCATCGGCACACCAGAGAAGATAGGTTTTGTCCGCATAAATTTCAGGCACGGCGCTTTCGGCAGTCATACTTTCCGTTACCGTTTCGGAATCTCCGCCGACCGCGCTTTTTATATCAAAATCGTATTTTTTTAAAATTGCAAGGCAAGAAATTGCAAGCACGCCCACAACGCAGGCAATCAGAATGGCGGCGAATTTTTTCATCTCGCCGCTGCTGCTCTGCCTCTGTGTGCGGAAAATAATGTTTTTTCTGCTGTTTTTAGCCATATCGTTTCACCGTTTATGCGGCTGTCGGCTTTTTCAGCCCGCCGCGGTTACTTTATAATGATTGCCGCAGTTTCCTTTTCAAGATAAAGCTCTCTGCCGCGCACTTCGCCGCCTGCCAGAGCCTTATAGCCCTCCTCGGGGAGAATGTAAACAATGGAGTGGCTGTTGCGGTTGGCAACGGTCATTATCCGCTCGCCTCCGCCGCGCCTCTCAAACGCAACGCAGCCGAGCGCCGCCGAAACGGGAACAAATTCGCCGTCGGCAAAAACCCTGTGCTCCGCTCTGAGCCTGCCGAGGAAACGGTAATGCTCAATAAGCTCCTTATCCTCTTTTCCCCACGGGTAGCACCCTCTGTTAAACGGATCCTCGCCGCCGTCAAGCCCCGCCTCATCGCCGTAATATATGCAGGGAATTCCGGGCAGAGTGAACTGCATTGCCGAAATAAGCTTCAACATTCTGATGCCGTATTCCCTCTGCTCGGCGGTCAGACCGCCTCTGTATCTTTCTGTGCTTTCGCCCGCATAATTGCCGCCGGTTGCAAGCCTGTTGAGCACGCGGCAGGTATCGTGAGTGCCGATGTGATTCATAAGGCAGTCAACCGCAGGCTTCGGATAATTTTCGCAAATCTCCTCTATTCTGTCATTAAAACCCTCTGCTCTGCCGCTTATTGCAAATTCAAGCAGGCAGGCGGCAAACGGATAATTCATAACGGAATCAAGCTGCTCTCCCAGCAGATAACGCCGCCTTGAACCGTAGCTTATTTTGTTTGACGCGTCTTCCCATACCTCGCCGAGAATAAACGCGTCGGGCTTTTCGTCCTTAACCGCTTTTCTGAGCGAATCAAGGAATTTATCGGGCAGCTCGTCGGCAACATCGAGCCTCCAACCGCCCGCGCCCGCTCTGAGCCATTTGCGCAAAACGCCGTTTTTGCCCGCAATAAATTCCAGATAACTTTCGTTTTCCTCGTTTATTTCGGGCAGAATGTCAACGCCCCACCAGCAGGCGTAATCGTCGGGATATTCATTGAATTTATACCATTCGAGGTATTTGGAGTTTTTGCTGTTATAAGCTCCGCCGCTGCCGTATCTTCTTTCTTTGTTGAAATATATGCTGTCCGACCCCGTGTGGCTGAAAACGCCGTCAAGAATAATTTCAATTCCTCTTTTTTTCGCCGCCTCGCAAAGCTCGGAAAAATCCTTTTCCGTGCCGAGCAAGGGGTCAATGCGGTTATAATCCGCAGTATCGTAGCGGTGGTTGGAATGAGCCTCAAATATGGGATTGAGATAGATACAGCCGACTCCGAGCGACTTGATGTAATCGAGCTTTTCCTCAATTCCCTTCAAATCGCCGCCGAAGAAATCGTATTTTATGATTTTGCCCTCTGCGTCAGGCTCCCACATAGGCTCGCCGCCCCAATCGGAGCGCAAAACTCTCTCCTTGGGCACGCCCGTTTTCTTTTTGCCCGAGCTTCTGAATCTGTCGGGAAAAATCTGATAGATAACCGAGCCTTTTATATTTTCGGGCGTTTTGAAATCCTTTGAATAAACGGTGAGCTGAAAGCCCGAGCCGTCGGGAGAAATTCTGCCCGTGGAATTTTCAAATCTCGTTATCACGCTGCCGCCGCTTTTTTGAGCTATCGCAAAATGATACCAATAAAGCCCCTGCTTTTGCGGCGTAAAGCAGACGCGCCACCACTCCTCGTCATTGTCTTCCATTCTCTCCCAGCTCATCGGAACGATTTCGGGTTTTCCGTTTTCGGGAGTTATAACGAGGCTTGCGCCCGTGCAGCAGATATTCCGCGGCAAAACTATCCTGAAAGTTACTTCCTCCCCCTCGCGCACGGCGCCGAAGGGGCTTTTATGATAAGTCCGCCGTGAATTATAAGGTATAAAATCCATTTTAATTTATCCTCGGAATTAAATTAATATTGCCCGCCTGAGCGGCGGTTTGATAAGGCAGCTCGGTTATGCCGATAACAACATCGGTTAAAAAATAGCCGACGGCAATCAGGGCGAGAATTCCCGCCGTTATCAGAACTGCCGAAATTATTTTCTTTGTTCTGACTCTCTCCTCATAGCTCGGGCCCGTTCCGAAATGCGTTGAAAATTCGGTTATGCTCTTGCGCTGTGAGGGCTTGAGAGTTTTTTCTATTTTTCCTTTTCCGCGCATAGGCTCTCCTTTCTCACGCAAAAAGACTTGTGCTGCTGAAGCCCGTGAAAGCGAGCGAGAGCATTGCAACATAGAGAAACATTGCGGGAGTTCCCTTGAAAACCTCGGGAATGTCTGCGTTTTCTTCAATAATGCGCGCGCCCTTGCTTATCATTGCGGCGGCAAGCACAAACGCCGCACCCGCTCCGATGCCCGAGCCGATGCTGTCCGCAAGAGAATAGGCGGCAGAATTATTGATAAACGGAATGGCAAGCACAAGAGTATTCAGCGCGGCTATGCCGAGAGTTCCCATAAGCTTTGACGATGCTTTGAAAACAAAGCGCATAATTGTCGCCGTTAAAAGATAAACGCCCGCGAGCACCGCGCCGTAAATCGCGGCTCTGACCGCATAGGTTGACTGCTCAACGGCGGGCACGGAATCAATAAGGCTGCACAAAATGCTTGTAACAACCGAAAATCCCGAAATCATAACGGCAAATCTTCCGAAGGTTCCGGGCTTTGTCGAAACTCTTATCGCTTCGCTCATTCCCAGACCCGTGCTGAGCACGAGGTTCTGAACAAAAACCGTATAAAGAGCGGTTATAAGCAGGTCGGAAATCACTTTCATTGCTTATCCCCTCCCTCTGTGTCTATTCCCAGAGAGCGCAGAAGCTCGTCAATTTCCGCCGCCGTTGTGTATTTCGGCGCAGAGACTTCCTCTTTCGGCTCTTCGGGGATTATCTGCTTCGGCTCGGGAGCAGGCTCAGGCTGTGTTTCAGCCTCCTGCTCAAGCCAGAATTCGTCAAATATCTCAACCTCAGTAATCTCCGTTTCGGATACGGGCTGTGTTTCCCGAGTGCGGGGCGCGCGGATTTCGGGGGCGGGGGCTTCTGCATAATACCTGCCCGTGAGCGTTTTAAGCGCCGCAGCCATAAAGCCGAGAAGCACCAGACAGCCGAAAGGCAGAGTCATTCCTTTGAGGGTAATCGGCAGATTGAGCGCAATTCCCGCTATTGACGAGCTGCCGAGAATTTCTCTGACCGCGCCCGTCAAAATGAATATTCCGCTTGCGCCGAGGCTGACCGCCGCCGCGTCGTAAAACGCGGTTTTAACGCTGTTTTTAACCGCAAACTGCTCGCAGTGAACCGCCGTTACGGAATTAATCGCAACCAGCGGAAGATATATTTTTATTCCGAGGCTGAGGGTTGCAAGAGTTTTTGTTTCAACAAACCACAGCAGGGGGCATATCATTAAAAGCCCCGTCAGAAGATATACAGGCATTCTTACCCAGCGCGGAACCTTTTTCAGCACGGCGCTTGCAAGCACGCAGGTCACAACGAGCGAAACGCACATTGCCGCAGAAAGCATAACTGCGCTTTTGAGCGTTGTTGAAGCCGCTACCACGGGGCAAAGCCCTACAAGCTGAATAAGCACGGGGTTATAAATAACCGCGCCTTTCACGAATATATCTTTAAAAGAAAGCTCGCTGTTGCTCATTTTCCCTGCGCCTCCTTTCTTTTCTTAAAGGAAGCCGCAGCCGCCTTTGCTGCCGATTCGGCAACGGGTCTTAATCCGTTTGCAAGCAAAACGGCGAAGCACACCGTTTCTTCATAAGCTCCCACGGCGCGCATTACCATGCATATAATTCCGCAGATTGCTCCGTAAACAACTCTGGCTGCGCCGCCCTTAGGCAGAGTGGCGTGGTCGGTAACGAGAAACACCGCCGCAAACATCAGCGAACCCGCCGAAAGCTCAAGCACAAGGCTTGTGAGCGGCGAGGCGTTTATTCTCGGAAACAGCATTGCAAAAACCGCACAGGCGGAAACAAAGCCCGCCGTTGCAAGCAGAGCCTTGCGCCTTCTGACAAAAAGATATGCACAGCAGGCAAGCATAAGAAGCCCGCAGCTTGTGCCCATAGGTCCTGCAACATTTCCGCTGAGTATATCAAAGGTGTTCGCGGCGTTAAGATGAACCGAGCTGCCCCTCATAAGCATTGAGCCGAGCGATTCCGCGCCGAGAAACTTATCCTTAACATTTGCCGTGTATGAAAAAACCAAATCTCCGAAACAAACGCTCGCAAACGCAAAGCCCGCCGCAGCAGGCACAAACGGAGCGCGCAGAGAGCCGCCGAAAGGAATTTTAACTGCAACTACGGCAAAAAGCGCCGCCAGACACGGCACATAGAGCGGCACTCCCGCAGGCATCATCAAAGAAATTGCCGCGCCGATAAAAATATTGCTCAAATCTCTGATTAAAAATTTCTTTTTTAACAGCGCGCTTACGGTGAAATCTCCCGCAACTGCGCTCAAAACGCCCGCAAGCAACACATAAAACGCTCTTGCGCCGTAATATATAACCGCCATAATGCAGGGGGCGGCAAGCATTATCAAATAATCTCCGTAAAGCCGCGAGACCGTTACCGTATTCTGTTTTGCGACTTCTTTCGCCAAGGCTGTCACCTCTGAAATTCCCAATATTTATTCATTGCATACCCGCCCGAAAAATCATATTATATTATGTACAGAATAACGATACTTTTTAGGAGGCGCAATATGAAAATCAATTCTCCCGCCGAGGACAGGATAATCGTTGACCTGACCAAACAGGATATGATGGAGCTCGATATTACATATGAGGATATGGACTATTCCACCGTTGAAACGCGCAGGGTCATATGGACCGTGCTCGGCGAAGCGGGGAAAGCCCTCGGGCGGGAGCTTGATCCCTCCCGCAGAATGATAATTGAAGCCCTGCCCAAAAGCGAGGGCGGCTGTGTGCTTTGCTTTACTCTGCTGGACGCAAAGCGCAAAAGCCCTATAAAAAAACAGCTTTTGAAAAAGGCGGGCAAAAGCACTCTGTGCGAATTTGACTGCTCGGACGCCTTGCTCTGCGCCGCCGAAAGCTTTTTGAAGCTCGGTTACAGCACGGAGAGCAGTCTTTATGAAAGCGGCGGAAAATACAGGCTGATAGTTTCATGCCCCGAAGCACCGCTTGCTCCCTCGGGATTTTTTTCCGAGTTTGCCAAAACGCGCGAATGTGACGATATGCTGTGCGAATTCACCCGCGAGCATTGGCGCGAGCTTGCCGCTCACGGCGCGCTTGAAGCCCTTTGCGGAGCATAAC
>JAEDGK010000154.1 GCA_016297555.1 Clostridiaceae bacterium | reverse complement strand
TGGTGGACCTGGAGGGATTCGAACCCTTGACCTCTCGGATGCGAACCGAACGCTCTCCCAACTGAGCTACAGGCCCAAATGCAAAAAGAATTATATATCTTTTCAGCCTAAATGTCAATACAAAAACGGATATTTTGCAGGTGAAATAAAAATGATTATGTGCAGAATATAATAAAGTTATGAACATCTTTGTACAAAATAACTCAAAAAATTTTAATGTCTTGCGCTTCGGTGTTAATATATGGTATAATCATTAAAATACCTTTTTTCAGCCGAAACGGCGCTGAAAAAAAGAGAGCAGGTACTGCAATGAAAAAAATGATTTTGCTGATAATAAATCCCCGCTCAGGCAGAAACAAAATCAATGACGATTTACTCGAAGCAACCAATGTTTTCGGAATGCACGGCTACGGCATAACCGTGCTCAACACCACAAAAGCGGGCGACGCAACGGAGTATGCGCGTGAATTCGGAGAAAAATACGATATTGTTGTCTGCCGCGGCGGCGACGGCACTTTTTGTGAGATGCTAAACGGAATTATGGCGCTTGAGAAAAAGCCGAAAGTAGGCTTTATTCCCGCAGGCACAACAAATGACATTGCAAACACTCTCGGCTTACCGGCTAAGCCCCGCAAGGCGGCAAAGCTGATAGTCAGCGAGTCTGCACTGCCCTGTGATATCGGTAAATTCAACGGCAGATATTTTACATATGTTGCGTCATTCGGCGCTTTTACGGAGTGCTCCTATGCCGCGCCGCAGAGCCTTAAAAACAAGATAGGCAGAATGGCATATTTCTATGAGGCGGCAAAGGAAATAAAGGATATCCACCCTATCCCGATGAGATGTGTGGTTGACGGAGAGGTTATTGAGGGCGAGTTTGTTTTCGGCTCGATTTCAAATTCTTATACCGTCGGAAAAATCATTCACCTGAGTTCGGACGAGGTTTGCCTGAACGACGGCAAATTTGAAGTTTTTCTCGCGCAGAATCCCGGCAGCGCAAAGGCGTGGGCATCAACTCTCACCAGCGTTATCAAAAAGGATTTTGACGAAAGATACATAAAGCTTCTGAAAGGCTCCCATATCGAAATCAAAACGCTTGACGGCTCAAAGCTTCCGTGGACTCTCGACGGCGAATACGGCGGCGACGATAACGATGTTGTAATTGATGTTGAAAACTGCGCGTTTAATATGTTCCGCCCTCCGCTCCTGCACGAAATGGAAACCTTTAAGGATGAAACGGTTGAAAAATAATATAATCAACGGGGATGTCGCACTAAGCGAAGAACAAAAGAAACGAATATAGCAGAAAATGGCTTGTATTGGAAATTCAACCGATACAAGCCATTTGATTTTTGTTTGGAATTAAGATTAAATTATTTGTGTTTCTTTTTAGCCGTTTTTTCCGATTTGGCTTTTCTCTACGCCGGGCATCGGAAGAAAACGGCTTCTTCATCTTATTGCGACAACCCCTTTTTTATACGCCCGATTATTAATCCGAAGTCAGGCGGATAGCCTGCAAGGCGGCGGCATATGCCTCGGATGACGGCTCTCCGCTGAAAATATCCGCTTTAAATTCAGGGCAGGTCTGCATAAGATATATGCAAAGGGTAGTTCCCTCGGAGTGCCTTACAGCGTCAATTCCCGTTTGGAGCATTTCATAATAGCGTGTTCCGCCGCTTTTTTCAATATATCGCGCCAAAAGCTCCGCCTGAGCCGAGAAACAGTCGGAGCGTGAATTTATTCCGAGGGCTTTCAGAGCCTTGAAATCAGCTTCCGAGCCTGCTTCAAGACCGACCGACCTGCGAAACCTTCTTATACCCTGCCTTGTAGCAAAATCGTAGCTGCCGTTTATTTTGCCCGAATAGAAGCCCTTTTCGCTCAAACTGCGCTGAATTTCCGAAACTCTTTCGCCGCTGCAACCGAGGCAGACTGCCTGCGAGCGAGCCGCAGATGAAACGGAAATTGCGGCAAGCATTATAAAATCAACTGTAATCAGAATTAAAAGCTGCCAAAGCCGCTTTGTCCTTTCGTCCATATTTGACCGACCTTTTCGTTTTTTAAATTTTAACCCTACGAAAACTATTTTTTTGTGAAACCGCTTGTTTATAACAGCCAAAATATTACCTGTTGACAAACGCCGATGAATGATATATAATTTCTACCGAACATTTGTTCAGTAAAAATAAAGAGGCGAGTTATGTGGACAGGTCGGTTCTTCACTGCGATTTGGATAATTTTTTTGCAAGCGTTGAATGTGTATATGAGCCGTCGCTGGCGGGAGTTCCCTTTGCCGTTTGCGGCGACCCGAAGGAAAGGCACGGCATCGTGCTTGCCAAAAATCAGCTTGCCAAGCAATACGGAGTTAAAACGGCAATTCCGATTTGGCAGGCGCAAAGGCTCTGCCCAAAGCTTAAAATAGTTGAGCCGCATTATGAAAGATATCTTGATTTTTCACGCAGGGCGAGGGCTGTGTATGAGGGCTATACCGATATGGTGGAGGCTTTCGGAATTGATGAGTGCTGGCTCGATGTTACGGGCAGTTCGATGCTTTTCGGCTCGGGCGAAAAAATTGCGAGTGAAATAAACAAAAGAATGAAAAAGGAGCTGGGTCTGACCGTCTCGGTGGGCGTG
>JAEDGK010000153.1 GCA_016297555.1 Clostridiaceae bacterium | reverse complement strand
AATCAAAAACCGAAAGAAAAAACTTCAAGTCACAGAAAGACTCTTTTGTGAAAAATGTCGTGCTTTGACGGTTCGGGGAGTTTTTCGACAGTCTGAATAAATCTATCGATTTATAATTACCTTGTGTTTTTCGGTAAGATATGCTATATTAAATCAAAAAATTCAGTACATTGGCCGTTAGTCGAGAAAATCAGAAACTAGGGAACAGATGTGACAGTGAGTTATAAGAAACTTTGGAAACTGCTAATTGACAAGGACATGAAAAAGAAAGACCTTGAAAAAGCGGCAGGGATCAGCAACTATGTTATTTCAAAGATGAATAAGGGCCAAAACATCACCATGGATATCGTCGGCAAGATTTGTCGTGCATTAGATTGTACTCCTGACGATATTATGGAGTTTGTTGACAGCAATGAATAAAGAGGGCATTATGAACAATATTTTGAATAAACTAAGGCAAAGTGAAGCCTTTGATGAAGAAAACATAATATCATGCATAAAATCCGTTGTTATAATGGGCATATTTACTTTTATATTTTTAGGTGCGGAGTATCTGTATGTGAATATGATCGCCCTCTCGGTTTCCGGTGACAAAGCGGTAATGGCACAAAACTATGCACTCGGTATCAGTGCATTGGGCTTTCTGCTGTATCCTGTTTTCTGCCGATTCTGTAAGGATAAGCTGCGTACCGTATGCACGGTTATTATCACAGCGGCATCGTTTTTGTGTATTTTCTTTATCTGCCGACATATATCCTACAGTGTAACATTTGCCTTTGGACTGCTCTTGTTTCTGTTTCTCGGAATTTTCGGCAGTGCGGTGTTTTATAAATCGATGTGTCTGCTTGAAAATGAAAAGTATTTGGCACGACTTGTAGGTATTTCCTATATGATCGGTGTTCTGCTCCAATTTGTGAATAACAACATCATTCGCTCGGAAATAATTGAAGCGGTTATTTTGTCGGCATTTTTGACAGCACTTGTATGGCTGTTGGTAAAATCGAAGCCGGTCAATGAAAAGGCTTCTGCCGTGATAGAAGAAGTCAGCGACACCTCCAAAGAAAACCCGAAAGGCACGGTATTAGGACTTCTCTTGATTTTGCTTGTGGTGCTGATGACCTGTATTTTCAGCACTCTTGACAATGCCGTAACGCTGAACCACACAACCGGAACAATGGATATCGGTCAGTGGCCGAGAACTTTTCTTGCTTTCAGCGGACTGATTGCCGGTTTTGTGTTCGATATAAACAGCCGAAAAATTATGAGCCTTATTATGTACTGTGTAATGCTGCTCTCGACTATCTGCATAGCCGTGTTTGAATTTGCCGGTCCCTTTTTGATAGGACTGATTATTTTCTATATGTCCGCAGGCTTTTTTGCCGTGTTTTTTACAACAGCATTTATGGAGTTTGCCCGCTATACGAAAATACCTGAGCTGTGGGCAGGTGTCGGTCGTGCGGTTAATAACATAACTGCTGCTGTAATCACAGGCGGATCGCTTGCACTTTTATCCTCCGGCAACAGTATTGCTGTCATCACAATTGTGCTGATACTGTTTGTAACGGTCAGTATCGTGACAGCCCTTTACGCCTATAAGCATAAAGTTTTTATCGATGAAATACTCGCAAACGATATTTTGACTATGGATGATAATGAAAGATTGCAACTGTTTTCCGAAGAATTTTCACTTACTTCGAGAGAAGCCGAGGTGTTCGGTCAGCTCGTAAATACTGAAGAAAGTATACAGGCGATCGCAGAAAGCCTTTGCATATCGAGACGGACGCTGGAACGGTATATTTCGTCTATCTATGAAAAGACAGGAGTTAAGTCCCGCGTTGGTTTGATCCGAATTTACAATGAAAAGTGATTTTAGTTTAATATGCGTAGCCTACTGCCTTCTCTTAGCAGAAGGCGGATTTTTTATACCTTTTTTGCAGAAAAAACCGCGTTTTGCATTATTTTTTCAAAATGGCGGAACTCCGCCACCCTGTTTTTTGCAGGTTGGCGGAGTTCCCTTATATACAAAAACGTCTTGTGTTTTATATAATTAGTACAGTATTTCAGTAATCATAACTGACGGGTACAGAGAGTATTCCAAATACGATTGCCTCGGCTTTTATTGGAATTACGGCGGACTGTAAAAAATTTAATTCAAGGAGAGCGACAATATATGAATACTAAAAGAATCCGAATGTTATCAATTGTGATTGCGGCAATTATGGTATTATCTCTCAATGCCTGCGGAGGAAGGGGAACTTCAGGAAACGGCGATGGGAATAAAACTACCGTAAACGATGACGGCACCAAAACGGTGCAAACAGAAAAAGGCGTAAAAATCACCGAGACGGCCGCTAAAGCGGCGCAGACCGAGCTTTATGAATGTGCTGATTTCAGTATAACGGTACCTAAGGGATGGAAAGTTACCTCTGGCGGCGTAAATATCTATCACAGCATCCGTGTGTATGATCCGAATGAGCCGCTCAATCAGATGTTTATACAACTGAAAGCAGAACCGCTTCTGCACTGCGAAGAGGGCAAAGCCGCATGGCAGTACAATTGTTATACCATGGGAAATGCAATGTATGCATTTTTGGCGGACGCTCCGGTGATGAAAAATCCGTCTACCGAAGGGTTTTATCAAATTCAGCCTCAGTGTATCG
>JAEDGK010000152.1 GCA_016297555.1 Clostridiaceae bacterium | reverse complement strand
AGGAATACCGTATTAATTGTGGTTATTTTGGGACGATGTGGGCATCGTCCCCTACGGATTTTCGCCGTAAAAACAAATATAATCGGGCACGGGTGAAACCCGTCATTAATTCCGCATTACACATTCCGAATTGTCAAACCCGAAATTTAAATAAAAAAGCACAGCAGATGCCGTGCTTTGATTATATTATTTTATTCCCGTGATATCTTTTATAACCTCGCCTGCGATTATCAACCCGACTGTTGACGGCACAAACGCCGTGCTTCCGGGCACCTGTCTGCGTGAGGTTTCGCCGCTCTGTTCTTCGCTTTCAATCGGCGTGAGCGGTTTTTCTTTTGAATAGACAACTTTCAGCTTTTTTACTCCCCTGCGTTTAAGCTCGGTACGCATAACCCTTGCAAGAGGGCAGACGGAGGTTTTGTAAATATCCGCAACCTCAAAGGTGGTCGGGTCAAGCTTGTTGCCCGCGCCCATGGAGCTGATTATCGGTGTGCCCGCCGCCTGAGCACGCATAACAAGCTCGATTTTGCCCGTTACCGTGTCGATGGCGTCGATAACATAATCGAATTGCGAAAAATCAAAGCTGTCGGCAGTTTCGGGCATAAAAAATGTCTTGTAGGTTTTCACAACAGCATCGGGATTGATATCCGCTATCCGCTCCGCCGCCACATCAACCTTGTATTTGCCCACGGTTTTGCGGGTTGCGTAAATCTGGCGGTTGATATTCGTCAGGCAAACCTTATCGTCATCTATCAAATCAAGCGAGCCGACGCCGCTGCGAGCCAAAGCTTCAACGGCATAGCCGCCCACGCCGCCCACGCCGAAAACGGCAACGCGCGAAGCGGCAAGCTTTTCCATGGCTTCTTTTCCGAAAAGCAGCTCGGTTCTTGAAAACTGATTAAGCACGGGGAATCCTCCTTAAGGTGAATGGAATAATACGAACCGTGATTTTCACGGGCATATTTTCGTTCACCCTTCGTTAAAATACTCGCAAATCCACAAAGGATTTGCTGTGTTTTGTGCCTTGGTTGACCAAAAATCTGCTCCGTGAAAATTCTTAGACCCGAAAGCGAAGAATTTTCAGACGATTTTTGGTTGTTGAGGTTGCAGGAAGGCTGACGCCTTTCAATGCCGAAACTCCGAAAAGCGGCGAAAAGACTCGCTTTCGGGCAGGTTCGGATTACTCCATTCACCTTATGTTGAATGTTTTTCAGCGTTTTTTTCGCGCTGCATATCCAGAATATCCTGCAATGTAACCGATTCAAGATATTCGTTGATAACGCGGTAAAGCCCCTCCCAGACCGGCAGGGTTGCACATTCGCCGCAACGCTCGCACTCGTTTGGCTCGCTTTCAAGGCAGGCAACGGGAGCAAGGCTGCCCTCGGTCATTCGCAAGATTTCGGCAAAGCTGTATTTATCGGGCGATTTTGCAAGGCGGTATCCGCCCTGAAAACCGCGGGTGGTTTTAAGAACATTGGAATTGTTAAAGATGGGAATTATCTGTTCGAGATATTTTTTAGAGATATTCTGGCGAGCCGCAATGTCTTTGAGAGCTATGTAGCCGTTGCCCTGATGCTCCGCCAAATCCAGCAGCATACGAAGTGCATAACGCCCTTTTGTTGAAATTTTCATTACAATTCTCCTCACTCTTTTGATAAACCCTATAATACCATATTTTTTATAGGTTTTCAAGGCAAAAATTATTTTTCGGCAAAAAAGCGATGGGGCGGCAGGTTTACGGCAGGAGCAAGCCCGAAAGGCGGCAAATTTCCTCATCACTCAGCCCGAGGCTCTCAAAATATCCGTAAAATCCGCCGAATTCTTCTTCAAAATAGTCAAGAATTCGCTCCATCACAGCGGGGTCGGAATAGAATTTTGAGGGATCCTTTTCCCAGATAACGCCCGAATTAGCGTTCAGTTCGCGCTCATAAAACGGGCGGAAATAGGTGTAGGAAACCTGATAATCCGCGATTATATCCTCTCTGCAAACGCCCGCCGCGCCGAGAAGCATTGCCGCAAGCAGACCCGTTCTGTCCTTGCCCGCAAAGCAATGAAAAAGAAACGGTTTATCAAGGTTCGATATCAGGCGCAGAGCGGCGGCGTAGTTTTGGCTGTATTCGGTCAGGCTCAGGATATACATTTCGCACATATCGGTGCATTGTTTTGAAAAAACGGGGTTTGTTTCGAGCAGGGAAATGTGATGATATTCAAAATCGGGCAGAGAAGCGAAAACGCTCGGCATATCAAGAGTTTCGGCGTCTCCGCGCAAATCGATAACGGTTTTAACACCGAGCTTTCTGAGCATTTCGATGTCATTTTCGGTCGGCGTGTTGGGAATTGCGCTGCGGATTGCTCTGCCGAATTGAGTTACCTTGCCCTCGGCGGCGGGATAACCGCCCAGATCGCGGCAGTTGACTATGTTTTCGCCCGTGTATCTTCTTTGCATGGCTGCTCCTTTTCAAAAATTTATTATGGTATGGATGGAAAATATTGCGGAATTGATTTTCGGCGGCTTGTGGGCATCGTCCCCTACGAATTATACCGAAAGCTCACGGCAGCATTAGCCTCCTTTGGCAAAGGAGGTGGCACGGCGAAGCCGTGACGGAGGATTGGAAATAAAATCCGTAATTTTCGCATTGAAACAAATGTAGGGCGGCTTGCCCACAAGCCGCCGTGAAAACGATG
>JAEDGK010000048.1 GCA_016297555.1 Clostridiaceae bacterium | reverse complement strand
GTCAAAGAGAAAAATGCCCGAATGTGCGTGAGATATTGTATTTCAGACATATTCCGTTGCTGTAAAAAACTATAGCATTTATATACAAAAAACGGAAGTGTTTACTGTGTATATTTCATAAAAAATTTTTACGGTATTGAAATAATATTAATACTATGTTAAAATACAAAATATCTTTAATTTGACAGGGAGAGATGTTATGGCAGCAGAAGCAAACTCCGCAGCCAAGGTTGCGGAAGAGCAGGCACCGCGCGCTGTTCCCAAAGACAGACGCTATGTTGGTTCAAAAGAAACCATTGCTTACATACTTGATGATATTTCCCAAAGCTTTAATATCACTAAATACAATGATATTTTTGTTACCGATATCATCCGCGTCGGTCTTGATTTTCAGAAAATCGCAACCTTCATCATTGGTATATGGGATATCATCAATGATGTTTTTCTTGCGGCAATCGTTGATAAAACCCGTACCCGCTGGGGTAAATTCAAGCCTTGGCTTGTAGTTTATGCCATTCCCGGCGTTATAATCACCCTTATGTTTTGGATGATGCCGGTTTTCTTCGGCGACAAAGGGCTGTATGATGTTTCTAAGCTGGCGTTTTACTTGATACTGCAGCTTTTCTCAAACCTCGCAGGCTCACTTATCGCAATCGTAAGAACCGGTATGACCGCAACGATAACGCCGAATATTATCGACAGAACCCGCCTGATAACCCAGGCAAACCTGCTTTCCGGCTTTGTTGAAAAGGCTCCCGAAATCCTTATGGGCGTTCTTATCGATATGGTCAGCCGCGGAGCCATCAAGGTTCAGATGCGTTCCCTCTATGTTTCCGCAGGTATGATAACCACTATCGTAGCGGGCAGCCTTGCTCTTATCTATGCGTTGGTTGCAAAAGAAAGAGTTATGCAGACTATTGAGCGTCCCAGCGTTTTTGCGGGCGTTAAATCGGTATTAACCAACAAACCGCTGCTGCTGATAACCCTTTCGGAATTTCTCAGCGCATTCAGCATGAATTCCGGCGTTAACTATTATTACATCAATGTTCTCGGTCTTGCCTCGATGTCAACAATCGTCGGCATTCCCGGAGCCGTTATTTCCCCCATCAGCTACTCCTATGTTCCTTGGGCGCGTTCAAGATTCTCCACAAAGGCTCTCTGGATTGTCGGCTCGCATATCGACAACCTGCTCCTTACGGGCGTTTTCCTTGTCGGCTCAATAAACAAGAATTACAAAAAGCTCGGCGCAATGATTCCCGCCTGGATGCTGCGTGAAACCATTTGGATGTTCTTCTACGGCATCAAGAAGGTTATTCCCGAAGAAATGCGCAACGAAGCCATTGACTACGGCGAATGGAAAACCGGTTACAGAAACGAGGGTATGACGGGCGTTGCCAAAGGTCTTGCCACAAAGCTTGTCAGCACACTGGGCAACACCATAAAAACCGCAATTCTTGCAAGAGTAGGCTATGTTCAGGGCGCAGGCTTCGGCGGTCAGAGCGAAAAGACAGAATATTCTCTTTTCTGGATGTGCACAATTCTTCCCGTTGTTACAGGTATTTTGAGCATCATTCCTAAGTTCTTCTATGACCTTGACGGTGAAAAGAAAGCAAGAATGTATCATGAGCTTACCGAAAGACGCAAAGCCATTGCTGCTGAGGTTGACGATTTGAAGAAGCATTCACAAGAAAAAGAAGCATAAAGAAATTACGCCCCGACTTTTTGTCGGGGCTTTTTCGCAGGTGATTTATTATGAGAGAAGCAACAGAGGCGGCAGAAGCTCTGCTGAGAAAAAATCCTTATGCGATAATCGCAATCGACGGCAACTGTGCCTCGGGCAAAACAACGCTCTCAGAAACGCTTTCGGAGCGTTTTAACGCGCAGGTTATCCACACCGACGATTTCTTCCTTCCGCCCGAAATGAGAAGCCCTCAGCGGCTCTCAGAGCCGGGCGGAAACATTCATTATGAGCGATTCATTACTGAGGTAATCGCAGGAATAAAAAGCGGCAAGCCGTTTGATTACGGTGTTTTTGACTGCTCGCACGGGAGGATAACCCGCCGAAAAGCCATAGCCTGCGGCACTCCGCTTATAATTGAGGGTGCATATTCACTTCATCCCGCAATACCCGACATATATGACCTGAAAATTTTTCTTGAAATCTCAGGCGAAGCGCAGCTTCAAAGAATTATCAAGCGAAACGGCGCACAAGCTCTTGAAGCCTTTGTAAGCAAATGGATACCGCTTGAAAATGAATATTTTGACCGCCTGAAAATCAGAGATAAATGCGATTTGATTATTAGCGCAGAATAAAGATACGCAAAAGAGCCGACCGAAAATCTCGGTCGGCTCTTGCGTTATTTGTTGTTAATTACTCTGCAAAGCCTGAATCAACAAGCTTAACAAGCTCGTCAACAGCCTGCTCCTCATCGGGACCGCCGGCAATTATGCGGATGTTGGTGCCGCCCATAATGCCGAGAGAAAGCACACCGAGGAGGCTCTTAGCGTTAACTCTGCGCTCCTCTTTCTCAACCCAGATTGAAGATTTGAATTCATTGGCCTTCTGAATGAAGAATGTCGCAGGGCGAGCATGAAGACCAACCTGATTCTGAACTGTTACATCTTTGACATACATAATCTATATCTCCCAAGCTGAAAATTTTCTTATTCGTATACTACATATTATATCATAAATCTTCGCTTCGTCAACAATTTTGAACATAGTTTTGACCCCCGTTTGAATAATTCGGCTTGTCGGCCAAAGTAGGGGCAATCATAAAATTTTGTTTTGTTGAAAATGACGAACTGCAAAGCTTATTTTTGTGATACATAGACAGAATTTTAATAATTTTTTGCTGATTTTACATTATCCGCCAAGATAAGCCTTTCTTATCTCATCGCTGCGGATAAGTTCTTCCCCTGTGCCTGAGAGGGTTATTGTGCCCGTTTCAAGAACATAGGCTCTGTCGGCAACGGAGAGCGCCATCTGAGCGTTCTGCTCAACGAGAAGTATCGTTGTGCCCGCATCGTGGAGCGACTTGATTATCTCAAAAATCTGCTCAACAAGTATCGGAGCAAGACCCATTGAAGGCTCGTCAAGCATCAGAAGCTTGGGGCGGCTCATAAGAGCTCTGCCCATTGCAAGCATCTGCTGCTCGCCGCCCGAAAGAGTGCCCGCCGTTTGCTTGCGGCGCTCTTTCAGCCTCGGGAACTGCTCGTAGACGCGCTCCAGATCCTCGTCAACACCCTTGCCGCCCTGAGTAAAAGCACCCATTTCAAGGTTTTCCTCAACGCTCATCTGGAGAAAAATTCTTCTTCCCTCCGGAACATGAGCAAGACCCTGCTTTACTATTTTATGCGGAGCAACGCTTGAAATGTTTTTATCCAAAAAGTTGATTGAGCCTGTTTTTGAACGCAGAAGACCCGAAACGGTTTTAAGAATGGTGCTCTTGCCTGCGCCGTTAGCGCCGATAAGGGTTACGATTTCTCCCTGCTTAACCTCGAAAGAAATTCCCTTTATGGCGTGAATACTGCCATAGTAAACATTAATATCGTCAACTCTGAGCATTTATTCCGCCTCCTTTTTCTTGCCGAGATAAGCCTCAATAACCGCAGGATTCGTCTGTATCTCCTCGGGAGTTCCCTTTGCGATTATTTTTCCGAAGTTAAGAACGCATATTCCCTCACATACGCCCATAACAAGATTCATATCATGCTCGATAAGCAAAACCGCGATTTTAAAAGTATCCCTTATTTTTCGGATATTATTCATCAGCTCGGCTGTTTCAGAGGGATTCATACCTGCGGCAGGCTCGTCAAGCAGCAGCAGCTTCGGATTGGTGGCAAGCGCTCTGACAATTTCAAGGCGTCTTTGTGCGCCGTAAGGCAGCGAACCTGCCTGAGCTCCCGCCATATCCTGCATATCAAATATATCGAGCAATTCCATTGCTCTGTTGTGGAATTCTTTTTCCTTTTTCCAATAATTCGGCATTCTCATTATGCCGCTGAACATTCCGTATTTGACCTGATTGTGCAGACCGATTTTTACATTATCCTCAACCGTAAGGTTGCCGAAAAGGCGGATATTCTGGAAAGTTCTGGCTATGCCTGCCTTGTTGACCTGAACGGTATTCATACCGTGCGTGTCTTTTCCGTCAAGCAAAATCGTGCCGTGAGTGGGCTGATAAACCTTGGTCAAAAGATTGAAAACGGTTGTTTTGCCTGCGCCGTTGGGGCCGATAAGACCTGCTATCTCTGTTTTGCCGATTGTCAGGTTAAAATCGTCAACGGCTTTAAGTCCGCCGAATTCTATGCCGAGATGCCTTGCTTCAAGAACGGGAAGCTTATCAACATCTCTCTCGGGGACTATCGAATCGTGGGGAACAGGTACCATCTTGCTCATTTCGCCTTTGCCCCCTTTCCTTTTTCTTTCGAAAGTCCGAGTTTGGCTTTGATAATGTCGCCGTAGGACTTAATGGTGTCATTATTTGTGATAATCATAACAAGGATAAGAACTATTGCATAGGCAAGCATTCTGTAATCTCCGAATTCTCTGAGCATTTCGGGAAGAACGGTGAGCATTGCGGCAACGACTACCGAACCGAACATATTGCCCATACCGCCGAGAACGACAAAAACAAGAACGAGAATTGAAGTGTTGAAGTTGAATTTCGACGCAACAACCGTTGAATAGTTAAGGCCGAAAAGAACGCCTGCACAGCCCGCAAGAGCCGCCGAGGTAACAAACGCCATAAGCTTATACTTAGTTATATTTATTCCCACGGATTCTGCGGCTATTCTGTTGTCTCTGATTGACATTATCGCTCTGCCCGCCCTTGAATTGGTGAGGTTGTAAACAACGAAAAGAGTAATCAGAACAAGGATTATACCCGCAGTAAAGGTGGATATTTTGTTGACTCCCGTTGCACCCATCGGGCCGTTGACAATCACCTTGCCGCCGTCGGCAAGCGAAAGCTTGGCTGTATCGGTGGTGATGTGAAGCCCTTTTGAGTCAATGCCGATATACAGGCAGTTGAGAATGTCTTTGATTATTTCGCCGAATGCAAGAGTAACAATGGCAAGATAGTCGCCTTTAAGGCGAAGAACGGGCACGCCGATGATAACGCCGAAAATTGCCGCAATTATTGCGCCGATAACAACGGCAACAATCATTCTGACTATCTCGGATTCAACTCCGCTGAATTTGAGTGAGGTTGAAGCGATAACGCCCGCGAAAGCGCCCACGCTCATAAAGCCGGCATGACCAAGGCTCAGCTCGCCGAGAATGCCGACGGTGAGGTTAAGCGAAACCGCCATTATGATGTAAACGCAGATGGGAATAAGCTGACCTTTAAGTGAATTTGAAATTCCGCCGCCTGCGACAAGGATTTGCATTATGATATAAAATGCAATTACAACGCCGTAGGAAAGAAAGCTGTTTTTGGTAAGCTTGTTTAACTTTTTCATATGCTCCACCTCAAACTTTCTCTTTTATCTGCTTGCCGAGCAAGCCTGCGGGCTTAACAAGCAGAACAATGATAAGAACGGCAAAAACAATGGCATTTGCAAGCTGGGTTGAAACATATGCCTTTGCAAAAATCTCGATTATACCGAGCAATATTCCGCCGAGCATTGCTCCCGGAATTGAGCCGATGCCGCCGAAAACAGCCGCAGTGAACGCCTTTATGCCGGGCATTGCGCCGACTGTGGGCAGAAGATTGGGATACATTGAGCAGAGCAGAACACCTGCAATGGCAGCAAGAGCAGAACCGATTGCGAATGTCAGAGAAATTGTAACATTAACATTGATGCCCATAAGCTGAGCCGCGCCCTTATCCTCGGAAACAGCTCTCATCGCCTTGCCCATCTTGGTTTTGCTTGTAAAGAGAGTAAGCGCAACCATGATAATAATGCAGGCGGCAATGGTTACAACAGCCTCAGCGGAAATAGTCAGCCTGCCGTCAAAGAGCCTTATGGGCTCGGCGGAAACTATTGAGCTGAAGGACTTGGGCGTTGAGCCCCAGATAAGCAGAGCCGTATTCTGGAGAAGATAGCTCACGCCGATAGCCGTTATCAGAACGGCAAGCGATGTTGCCGAGCGCAGAGGTTTATATGCAAAACGCTCAATCAAAATTCCGAGAACCGTGCACACAACCATGGCGGCAATAACGGAAACAATCGGTGAAAGCCCGAGATACTCTGTAACGCAATATGAAATATAAGCGCCAACCATAATGACATCGCCGTGGGCAAAGTTAAGCATTTTTGCAATGCCGTAAACCATTGTATAGCCCAAAGCGATTATCGCATATACGCTTCCCAAGCTGATGCCGTTAATCAGATAGGATAAAAAGCTCATTTATCACACCTCAGTTTGGATTTTTTATTCTGTGCCGGAAAAACTGCCGATTAAACAAACGGCGAAAGCCTTTCCGCCGCAGAATACAATAAAAACAGTTTCAGGAAGAAGGCGCCGCACCGAAAGGCACGGCTCCTTCTTCCTTGGATTTTAAAACATTAACGCTTACTGAGCGTTCTTTGCGCCTACATAAACGCCGTCCTTAATGATAACAGCCATGGGATCCTTTGAAACTTCGCCGGTTGCCTGCCATTTCATTGTGCCGGTAAGACCCTTAACCTCGATCTGAGTCATAACAGAGATAAGAGCGTCGCAAAGCTCCTCAGTGCTCATATCGCTTGTTGCGCCTGCCTTCTGAATTGCTTCATAAATGGTGTAAACAGCGTCATAAGCGTCAGCTGCAAACTGATTGGGAATCTCGTTATAGAGCTCCTTGTACTTTGTTACGAAGCTGACGGTAGCGTCATCGGTGCTGTCCGCTGAGAACGGAGTAAGGAGATAAACGCCCTCGGCAAGCTTGGTATCAAAGCCCTTGATGCCAAGGATACCGTCCATACCGTCAACGCCGAAGAACTTGGGAGCATAACCCATTGCGTTAGCCTGCTGGAGGATAAGTGAAGCGGGAGTGAAGTAGATGGGCAGGAAAAGAAGGTCTGCGCCTGCTTCCTTAGCCTTGCCGAGCTGAACGCTGAAGTCGTTTTCGGTATCTGTTGTGAATGTGCCGACATAAGCAACCTCAAGACCCTTTGCAGCAGCCTCAGCGGCAAACTTATTGTAAATGCCGGTTGAATATGCGTCGTCGTTCTTATAGATAACGGCAACCTTTGTTGCAAGAGCATTGTCTGCAATGTAATCAGCGGAAGCTACGCCCTGGTTGGGGTCGGTGAAGCAAACCTGGAAAACATTGTCTTTGCCGTCGATAACATCAAGTGAAGATGCGGACGGAGTGATTTCAAAAATTCTGTCGCTGTAGCTTTCAGAAGCAACTGCGATGCAGGGAGTAGTGGTAACGGAACCGATGAGAAGCTGCATACCCCAGTCCTTGAGCTTGTTGTAAGCATTAACTGATTTCTCAGCGTCGTGCTCATCGTCTTCAAACTGCATCTCAAACTTTACGCTGCCGCCGAGAGCGTTAATCTCGTCGATAGCAATCTGAGCGCCGTTCTTAACAGCTACGCCGTAAGTTGCTGCGCCGCCGGTAAGGGGGCCGATGCCGCCGATTTTGAATGTTCCGCTTGCGGTTCCTGCTACGGCATTGTTTTCGGTAGGAACTGCTGTTGTGTCACCTTCTGTTTTGTCGCCGCAGGCAGCAAACAGAGTAAGCATCATAAGAGCTGCCATTACGAGAGCCAAAAACTTTTTCATGGTAAATTCTTCCTTCCTTTGCCTTTCGGCATTTCTATTTATGGACTTATTAATATATAAAGGCGGCCTCGCCGAAAGAACGAAGCCGCCTTAATATCACCTTTGATAATTAAAAAGCGCCCGCTGTTCTCTTTCGCTCTGATATTTTAAAACCGTTAATGACTGCCTCAAGCAGCCCGATTAGAGAAAGAGAAATCACGCGCACTACTCCTAAAAAAGCAAAAAGGGACACCCTGACGGTGCCCGATTTTGAGGGATCGCAAGAAGAAGCGCAATGCGTCTGAGCCGCCTTGCTTTCGCAAGCAGCCTTGCCGGCTTTATTCATTGCACAAAAAGCAACAAGCATCGCTCTTCTCCTCTCCTCTCAAATACAAGACACTTAGCACAAGTTCTCTCATTGCTATAAGTTTAATTGTGAATGAGCAAAAAGTCAATGTACAAAACTTATATTCTTTGATGTGATTTTTCTGCATATTGTTATCAGTTTTAACAAATTCACGGCCCAAATCAGCCTTTTTCGGCAAAATAAAGGGGTTTTTCCATATATTCGCACGCCGCCCGAGCCTTGAAAAAACCGTTTTTCAAAAGCCGAGCGGCGTTCTTTATAATATTATTTATATATTATTCTTATTATAATACTCAAAAACATTGATATGTATTTCATGGCGTTGTTGAGAATTCCGTGGATGTTTTCGATTACATTATAAGAATTGTTCTGCAAGCCGGCCGTTCCGTAGCCGGGAAGCGTTCCGCGATTATCGTCAACGCCGTCGCTGTCAACGGCAAAATTATAGATAACGGGAGAAACCAATGCCAGCAGGAAGTACTCGGCGGGCTTGACCGCGCCGAAAATTCTTGCTCCGAGCTTTGTTAAATCGGAAGCAACGGAATCCGTTCCGAAATTTTTGAGAAGCTCATTCGCGGATTTCAGGAAAACCTCGTCTGCCACTCCCGCAAGGTCGTCTCTTAGAATGAGAGCAACAAGGCGCAGGAAAATCGTTACCTCCGTGCTTTCAAGCTCAAAGCTTTCTCCGCCTGCATAATGAGCGGCAACCAATTCGGTCGCAACATCCCAGCCGTTTTTGTATCTGCTTGCGGGAATGTCGATATTATATTCCTTTGCAAGCTCGCTTATGCTGTCTTCGCCGTAAAGAGGCTCTTCAAGGATTTTCAGAAGTCCGCCGACCGCCGTATTAACCAAATCATAATAAGGCGCACCCTCGTCAATGCCCATCTTCTCCATGCTCAGCGAGAGGGCAAGGCGGTATTTAACACCCGCTTTCAGGAAACCCTTTGAATAATCGTTAAGCCCTGCGTTCATAAGGCTTATCTGATTTTCGGAATATCCCGCCGTTCTTGCCGTGAGGGAATTTGTATCAATCAAATCAACTGTTTTCGCCTCATAAGCTATTTTATCATCGGTAAGCTTAAACAGCCTGTATTGCAAAGGATACATAGTCAGCGAGGTTGTGGCAAAATCGTAAATCACATTGCCTGCCGCGCTTGTGTAAGCCGTTGCGTCGCTGCAATGCTCATGACCCGTCAAAACGAGCTTTATTCCCCAATCGGCAAAAAGCTCCGCCGTGGTGTAGTGGAAGCGTACAATGAAGTTTTTGCTGAATATGCGCTGAAGCGGCATATGGTCAAGCAAATTATGGTGCATCATAAGAATGGGATATTTCCCGTCCTTTTTCGCTTGCTTTGCCTGAGCGCGAACCCAATCCAGCTTATCGGCAGTCAGACCGTCCTGCGTGGATTTGGTATGGTCGCAGCTGTCAAGAGAAATCAGCCTGTATTTATCGTTTAAATCAGCCGCATAGGAGCAGGTGCCCTCGTCAACGGCAATAGCCTTGTCATAGCCGAAATCGGCATAGATGCGCTTGAAATCCTCAACATCGGTTTCGGAGCCTTCGCCTGCGTCGTGATTGCCGACAGTTACAAAGACCTGCTTGCCCGTTTTCTTTTCAAACTCGGCAAGCTTTGCCGCAACATCATAGTGCTCCTGCGGAACAGTCCTGCCGCTGTCAACAAGATCGCCCGAAATCAAAACGAAATCGCAATCGTCATTTTCGGCGCATTGATTGAGAAACTCATCAATTATCCAGCTGCTTTCATTTTCCATAGCCGCGCGGCGGTTGGCATACCAATATATTTCATCGTCTATATTGCCCTCAAGCTCGTCTGCGGGGAGGTTATAATGCAAATCGGAGGCAACGGCAAATTTCAAATCAGAGCCGCTCTGCGCCGCACACGCGCCGACCGTGAGAGAGCCTGCAACCAAAACAACCGATAGCAAAAAACATAAAAGCTTTTTCATTTTCATACCTCGCAGTTAATGATTTAATTAATAATTATAATAATACAAAATTAAAAATTATTCAAGTAGAATTTTACATATGCCGCCGCCAAAGTTTTTAGCACTCGCAGCTTTTGAGTGCTAATCTTTACAGTTTGTTCAAATATTCTTAACAGAATATACCATATAAAGCACTATACTAAGAGCGTAAAAATTACGAAGCGCCGTTTTGCGGCGCTTTCAGGACTGTAAAGGGGATTAAAATGAGAACAAGGCAATTCAAATCCGAATCCAAAAAGCTGATGGATATGATGATTAACTCAATCTACACGCACAAAGAAATCTTTCTGCGTGAAATCATTTCAAACGCATCAGACGCACTCGACAAGCTCTATTTCCGCTCTCTGACAGATTCCTCCGTCGGTCTCGGTGCGGATGATTTTGTTATCCGCATTGACCTTGACAAGGAAAATCGCACAATCCGAGTAAGCGATAACGGCTGCGGTATGACCGAGGATGAGCTGGACAGCAACCTTGGCACTATCGCCAAAAGCGGCTCTCTTGCTTTCAAGAACGAAAACGAAAAAGCAGAGAATGTTGACATTATCGGTCAGTTCGGCGTCGGCTTCTACTCGGCGTTTATGGTCAGCGACAAGGTAACGGTTGAAACCAAGGCTTTCGGCAGCAATGAAGCATTCCGTTGGCAGTCAAGCGGTGCAGAGGGCTACACCATAGCTCCCTGCGAAAAAGACAGCTTCGGCACAACAGTCACAATGCACTTGAAGCCCGATACGGAGGACGAGAATTACAGCGAATACCTCGACCAATACAGAATAAACGAGCTTGTTAAAAAGTATTCCGACTATATACGCCACCCCATTCAGATGGAATACAAAACGAGCAAGCCCGTTGAGGGCGAGGAGGGCAAGTTTGAGGATGTTACCGAGCTTCGCACCCTCAACAGCAGAATTCCGCTTTGGAAGAAGAACCGCTCGGAAATAACCGAGGACGAATACAACAAGTTTTACAGGGAAAAATTCTATGATTTTGAAGACCCCGCAAAGGTTATTCACACCAGCGTTGAGGGTCAGGCAACCTACCATGCGCTGATGTATATTCCGAAGCGCGCGCCCTTTGATTTCTATACAAAGGACTATGAAAAAGGTCTCCAGCTCTACTCCAAGGGCGTTCTGATAATGGATAAATGCAGCGATTTGCTGCCCGATTATTTCAGCTTTGTCAAGGGTCTTGTTGACAGCGAGGACCTTTCCCTCAACATTTCGCGTGAGATGCTCCAGCATGACAGACAGCTCAAGCTGATCGCGAAAACGATTGAAAAGAAAATCCGCTCCGAGCTTGAAAAAATGCTCAAAAACGAGCGCGAGGCTTATGAGGAATTCTTCAAGGTTTTCGGAATTCAGCTCAAATTCGGCGTTTACAATGAATACGGTCTGCATAAAGAGGATTTGAAGGATCTGTTGCTTTTCACCTCATCAAAAGAGAAAAAGCTTGTCACCCTCAAGGAATATGTTGAGAGAATGGCAGAGGGTCAGGATGCAATTTATTATGCCTGCGGCGAAACCGCCGAAAAAATCGAAATGCTCCCGCAGTGCGACGCCGTTCAGGAAAAGGGATATGAGGTTCTTTATCTGACGGAGTATGTTGATGAATTCGCGCTTAAAATGCTCGGCGAATACGACGGCAAGAAGTTCATAAACATCTGCGACGAACAGCTTGACCTTGACACCGAGGAAGAGAAAAAGGCGCTTGAAAGCGAAAACGAGCAGTCAAAGGATATGTTTGAAGAAATGAAAAACGCCATCGGTGACGGCGTAAGCTCGGTTCGCTTCACGGGCAAGCTCAAAAAGCATCCCGTTTGCCTGACCAGCGAGGGCGGCATTTCGCTTGAAATGGAAAAAACG
This sequence comes from Clostridiaceae bacterium, assembly GCA_016297555.1. Taxonomy (GTDB): domain Bacteria; phylum Bacillota; class Clostridia; order Oscillospirales; family Acutalibacteraceae; genus CAG-177. The sequence goes on along the minus strand of JAEDGK010000048.1, from coordinate 2,762 downwards.
CTCAATTCTATGCCCGGCGCAGACGAAAACAAAGTAAAAGCCCAAATCGTTTTGGAAATCAACGCCGAGCATCCCATTGCGGAAAAGCTGAAAAAGCTCTATTCCGACGATAAAGATACTCTCGGCAAATATGCAAAGCTGCTTTATGACGAGGCTTGCCTCATCGGCGGGCGTAAGCTTGACGATCCCGCAGAGCACAGCCGCCTTGTTTGCGAGCTTATGACAATTTAACAATTAAATGAACCGCTCCGAGCTAATAAACAGTTCGGGGCGGTTTTTTTTCGATTATTCAATACCTGCAAGCTTCAGGTTTTCCTGATGCTCCTCATAGGTTTCTGCGTAATAATAATTTGCATTTTCGTCATGGCAAAAATAAAGGTATGGAACATCGGCAGGATTGAGCGCGGCATTTATAGTCTTTAATCCGGGATTTGATATCGGACCCGCAGGCAGAGCGGCACACTTATAGGTGTTATAATAGCCGTTATAGCGGTTGATGTCGCCCGTAAGATAGGGCTTGACATTGCGCTCAATATAGTAAATGGTTGAATCCATCTGCAGCTTCATTCCCGCTTCAAGACGGTTATAAATTACGGCGGCAATCTTCGCAACCTCCGAGGATTTTGCGCCTTCTTTTTCGATAATTGAAGCAACGGTCAGAACCTCGTCAAAGCTATACCCGAGCGAGGACGCTTTTTGGAGCATTGAGTCCGTTATCTTTGCTTTGCCGTTACGGAGAAATTTGCCTATTGCGTCCTGCGGCTTTTGATTTGTATAAAATTCATAGGTATCGGGGAAAAGATAGCCCTCAAGCCTGAAACATCGGTTGGAATTTGACGGGATTTTCGCAACAAGAGGATAGTAGCTGTAATCATAAGTCTGCGCCGTTGTCATCAGTTCATCAAAAGAAGCCACGCCTTTTTCTTCAAGCTTTTTGAATATCTGAGTCAGCGTTTCTCCCTCGCTTACCGTAACTCTGACCGTTTCTTTAGTCGGTGCGGCGGTTGAAGCGTCAGCTTTAACGGTTGTCCCCTCCGTTGCTCTCGGCGTTTCAGCCGATGACTGCTGTTCTTTATTGCCCGCTGAAACCGAAGGGAAAAGATGCGTTGAAGCAGACGCATAAATGGTTTCGCCATCGGAATATTCCGCTGTAATCGTCTGTTCATTGAAGGCATTTACAGCCTGTGATAAATCATATGTAACAGCGGCGCTCTGCGAAGCTGTTTCAAGCGGAACATCAGGCTTCTTTTCAGAGCAAGCCGCCGCAGTCAATATAAGCACCCCTGCCGACAAAGCTCCGGCAATTCTGATAATTTTCATTTTTATCTCCTGAATTTAATATTTTTATTTATTATATCAAACTTGTATTTTGATTTCAAGATTTATTGCCGTTTGAAGCCAAAAAAGAGCCGCCGCAAAATGCGACGGCTCTTAAAGCCTTAGCTGTTTTCGGTTACTTGATCAGTCGGCAATCAGTCTTCTTTCTTTCTTGAAACGATTACATATGCCGCTGCCGCTGCGCCTGAGATAACTGCAAATGCGGTTATACCTGCTGCTGCAGAACCTGTTGAGGGAATGTCAACATCGACATTATCCCATGTTGCTTCAAAGACAAGATCCTCTGAGCCCATCTTCTCGGGAACTTCGGGATTCCAGCCTGTGAACTCTGCGCCGTCCTTTTCAGGATCAGCGGGAACGGGAATCTTTGTGCCTTCAAGAACCTTGTAGGTCTTATAAACCTCGCCGTCAACCATATAGGTTACGGTGTGGGTATGCTTAACAAGAGCTGCAATGCCGCCGATAACGAGTACGCCGCCGACTATTGAAACGCCCGTAATGAGAGCTGCATTTGAAGCGCCTACGATAGCCGCGATAGCGCCGCCTGCAACAACTGTTCCGCCGACTACAATGGCTACGAACTCCTTGTCAATCTCCCACTGAGCGGTGAATACAAGATCCTCTGCGGGCATTGTGGCGGGAACTTCGGGCTCCCAACCTACGAACTTATAGCCGAATTTCTCGGGATCCTCGGGAGGAACGGGAACGCTGTCGCCGGGCATAAGACCCGTGTACTGTTCATAGGTCTTGCCGTCATCAAGAAGGTAAGTTACCGAATAATCTCTGGGTGCTTTCCACTCTGCCTCGAATACAAGGTCACGAGCGGGCATTGTTGCGGGAACCTTGGGCTGCCATCCTGCAAATACCTCTAACTCAGGATCTGCGGATTCGGGATCTGCGGGTACGGGAACCTCGGAGCCGTATACGACATCCTCATATTCCTGATAAACCTCGCCCTTGTTCATATAGGTTACTTTATAGCTGTTGATTGAGAAGAATGCTGTTGCAACGATATCGCTTGTGCCCATTACTTCGGGAACAGGCTCTGTGCCGTCCTCATTAACAGCCCACTTAACGAAGGTGTAGCCTTCGATTTCGGGGTCTTCTGCGGGAGCGGGAATTGCTGCTTCTTCTTCAACGCTGTATTCATCGTAAACCGTGCCGTCGGGAAGCTTATAGGTAATCTTATGCTTTACGCGAGCCCACTTTGCTTCAAGAGTAAGATCCTCTGCGGGCATTTTGCTGTCCTCGGGCATATTGTTCCAACCGTCAAATTCATAGCCTTCTCTGGTGGGTTCTTCAACGCCGGAAATATCGGTTCCCTCGGGATATTCAAACTCGATTGAGTTATCGCCGTTTGCAAACAGACCTTCGCCTGCATCCAAGGTGAGTACAAAGGTGGGAATGGGTTCCCAGATAGCGTT
>JAEDGK010000047.1 GCA_016297555.1 Clostridiaceae bacterium | reverse complement strand
CTCTTTAAAGTCATTGTCGGCAAGATATTTGAGCTTGAGCTCGTTGGGTGTGCCGCAAAGACCGTCAGTATAAGCAGGGGAAACGCAAGGGTCGGCAAGCTCCCATATTTTGCCCTGAGGGTCTTTAAAAGCTCCGTCGCCGTAAACCATAACTTCAATCTGCTTGCCGGTTGCATTTATAAGGAGCTGCTGAGTCTTTTTGACGAATTCATCGCAGTTTCTCGGGAAAAGCTTAACGGTATCCTCGGTGGATTTGTTTGAGCCGAGCAGACCGAAATTCTCGTTAAATCCGCTGCCGTCAACGGATGAATTCAGAATATCATCAAGTCCGCAAACGATTTTTGCGCCCGCGGATTTAAGAATTCTCTTTGTTCTTGCGCGTGTGTGAATGTCGCAGGTGAGCACGCAGTCGGTATAGTTGAGAATTGTTTTTGCATTGTTGGCGAAGATGATTTCACACTCTGCGCCGGCTTCGGTGATTATGCTTGAATAGTAATCAACATAGTCAACGCCCGTGAATTCGTGCTTGTTTTCGCCGAAAAGCTCGCGGTATTTTTCGAGCGTAAGCACATCGCTGTAAGGATTAACGCCCGATTCGTCAAGCTGGTCAAGCGTTATAAGATGGTTTCCGACCTCGTCGCTCGGATAGCTGAGCATAAGAACAACCTTTTCTGCGCCCATTGCTATGCCTTTAAGGCAAATTGCAAAACGGTTTCTCGAAAGAATCGGGAAAATAACGCCGATTGTTTTGCCGCCGAGCTTTGCTCTGACATCCTTGGCGATTGCGTCAACGCTTGCATAGTTGCCCTGGCTTCTTGCAACGATGGATTCGGTTACCGAAACAACATCCTTGTTGCGAAGCTCAAAGCCGTCGCTCTCAGCAGCCTCAATAACGCTGCTGCAAACGATTTGAGCAAGATCGTCGCCCTCACGGATGATAGGGCAGCGGATACCTCTTGAAATAGTTCCTGTTTTTCTTTCCATTAAAAGACCCCCTAATTTCTCTGACACATCTGTCAAAAAAGGCTGACAAATTATTATATCCCGAAATTCGACATAAATCAAGCGTTTAAGGGAAATATTCTCAATTATCGGTTGTAATTTTAATGATATTATGATGCAATATTTAAAAGTAATCAATTTATTAAAAAAGCAGAGGAGTTTTAATGGAATTTAAAAAGACCGGGTCTGCAAATTCGAATGCCTTTATTGATAAAAGAATAAACAAGCATCTTTCTGATTAATAACAATTAGTTTTTGATACAAAAATTGAATTAGTAAAATGTGCCGCCCGCCGAGAGAATTTCCCGGCGGGCGGCACATTTATCTGTTGATTTATTTTTTCTTCCTGTTTACGATTAATTTAACCGTACCGGCGACGGCAGTGATTGCGGCGGCGGCAACGGCAAATTCCTTTAAAGCCGTTGTAACTCCCGCAACGCTTGACGGAGCATAGGTATAAAGCGCATATTTTGCGGGGTTTGCCGTTTTGCCGGGGCAAAGCTCGGCGTAGGTTGCGGTTTTGGTCGAGTATTCGCCGGTTTCGTTTATATCAAAAATACGCACACCGCGGTTCAAGCCCGGTCCGTAGACATTGAAGCCTGCGCCCTGCGTGTAGCCAAGGTCAATTCCTTTATATTTTGCAACAAAGCTGTTGTTGTGGTCGTGCCCCGCAAAAACGCCGAGAACATCACCTTTTTCAAGAAAAGCGTCAATTTCTCCGCTGTTGTTGTAAGGCGCGGCGGGGGATTCGCCCATAAAATCGCGCAGACCCGAATTCTGCGGGTCGAGAGTATAGAACTCGTTTTTGTGGTTGCCGTAAGCTCTGACAGCTCCCTTTGTGAAACGCCCCGCAGGCTTCAAAACATCAAAGTATTCGGGTGTCGGAATGTGCTGAAAAACAAGGGAGGGCAGACATCTGCCGTTTTCCGCTTCAAAGCTGTCACGCACGGAGCGGTACCATTCAATTTGCTCCGGATAAACGGCGCTGTAACCGCCGCCCTCGGCATTTGAATGTGAATCAAAAATGTAAATAAGAAAACGGTCTTTTTCACCGTCTGATATGCTCAGGCAGAAAGTGCCGTCGTCGCCCTCGGAGGCAGGCTCCGAATAAACGAACATCGGGGACTTTTTATAGATTTCAAACTGCTCGGAATTGCAAAGCGTGCCCTGACCGTCGTGGTTGCCGAAGGTCGCCGTGAACGGAATTCCTCGCTTTTCAAGCGGAGCAATGAGAGCCTTGATGGTTTTCTCAATGTTTTCTGTGCCCTTGCTTCCCCTGAAAAATGAGGAATATCCCTTTATATGGTCGCCCGTAAAGATAACTAAATCGGGATTTTCGGCGTCAAGCGCGGTGGAAATCAGCTTTATTGTATCGGGTGATACGGCGGGGATTTCCTGTGTGTCCGCAATCTGCATTATTCTGAATTTACCATTTTTGAATTTTAAGGCTTTACTGTTCAATTCAATTCCCCCTTAATATGAAATCGACCGCCGAAGCAGTAATGCCGCGGCGGCGTTTGAATTATTTATCTTCGGGCTTTTTGTATCCGTATTTTATGAGAATATTGTTTATTCTGTCTTTGGGGTCAAGCAAATGGCTGACGGATTCATCGTGGTTGAGCGTGTCGATAATGTATGAGCAGTATTTTGACATATCAACGCTGACATACCATTCTCTTGAAAGCAGCTCGGGAGTTGAATAAATAAGGTTTGTTGTGAAAACCTTTGAAATAAGTCCGTCCGCATAAGCTTTGTCGAAAGCGGCAAGACCGTTGCAGAAAAGACCGAAGGAAGCGCAGATGAAGATTCTCTTTGCTTTCAGCTCTTTGAGCTTTGTTGCAACCTCAATCATTGAGTCGCCCGAGGAAATCATATCGTCGATAATGATAACATCCTTGCCCTCAACATTGTCGCCGAGGAACTCGTGAGCAACTATCGGATTTCTGCCGTCGATTATCGTTGCGTAGTCGCGGCGTTTGTAGAACATGCCAAGCTCAAGACCCAGAACGGAGGAGAAATATATGCATCGGCTCATTCCGCCCTCGTCGGGAGAAATAACCATCATATGCTCCTTGTCAATGCTCATATCGGGGATATTTTTGCACATTGCCTTAATCATCTGATAAACAGGCTGAACATTTTCAAAACCGTTTTGAGGAACGGCGTTTTGAACTCTTGCGTCATGAGCGTCAAAGGTGATAACATTGTCAACTCCGAGGCTCAGGCAAAGCTCGCGGAGCATATCCGCGCAGTCGAGCGATTCACGGCTTGAGCGTCTGTGCTGTCTGCCTTCATAAAGCATGGGCATAATAACGGTTATTCTTCTTGCTTTTCCCGCTATTGCGCTGATGGCTCTTTTAAGATTTGCATAGTGGTCGTCGGGGCTCATGGGAACATAGCGTCCGTACATTTTGTATTCAACGCCGTAATTGAAAGCATCGCAAAGAATGAAAACATCGAAGCCTCTGACGGTTTCATTGATGACGCATTTGCCCTCGCCCGTGCCGAATCTCGGGAAAGAAGCCTTGATGATATAGGTGTCTCTTTCGTAGCCGGCAAAGGGAAGTGTGAATTTGTGTTCGCTGTCTCTTGCTTTTCTCCATGAAACGAGATAATTGTCGATTTTTGCGGCGAATTCTTCACAGCCGGGAAGTGCGATTATTCCGAGCTGGCCGTAGGGAATGGTTTTGAAATCTTCATAATCAGGCATGGCATTGTCCTCCGAAACATATTATATGGATATTCTACAATATTTTCATAAATTTTTAAAGGTTGTATCAGGAAAAATGAGTTAAAAAAATATACAAGATATTGAGTTAGTTTTGTCTATTTTGACGATATAACGAAAAAATGACCGAAAGAAGATGTGATTTTGCAAAATCTTCCTTCGGTCATTTCTGCAATTTTGGGGTAAGTTTTCACGCGAGCGGGGGTTTGACCGTTTGAAACGGTCTTCCGTTAATATAGAATTCTCAAACAAGAGCGTTAAGCCGTGAAGCTTCGGTCAATATTTATAACGGTAAAGTATTTTTTATCCAATTCTTTTATTTTGCTCGTTATAAGATCCTTGAATTCCTGCTCTGTCAGCGGTGATTTTCTCGGCAAAAGGGCGTCAAATATCAGATTGGTGTGAGTGGGTCCGTCAACAATTCTGAAATCGTGAATGGACGCCTCGGGGCATATCTCCTTGACTATGCGGTTGACCTCGCTTTTCAATTCGTGAGTGCGCTCGTCATTTATAATCGGATCCATATGTATTGATATTTCAATGCCGAGCTGTTCTTTAACCTGCCTTTCGATAAGGTCTATTGTGTCGTGACTGTGGAGAATATCGATATCGGCGGGAACCTCGGCGTGAAGCGAGCCGTAAATTTTGGAATGTCCGTAGCAGTGCAGCACAAGGTCGTGAATGCCTACAACCCCGTCATATGACATAACAAGCTTTTCAAGACGGTCAACTATTTCCTTTTCGGGCGGTTCACCGAGAAGAGGACCGATTGTTCCCTTGATGATATCAATACCCGCATATATGATTACAAGCGCAACCACAATTCCCATAACGGCGTCTATGGGCAGGTCGGTAAATTTTGATGAGATAAGGGCAATCAGAGAGCAGGTTGTGGCGGCGATGTCTCCGAGGCTGTCGGTTACAATAGCGTTAACGGCAACGGAATTTATTCTTTTGCCGACATTGCGGTTAAAAAGTGCAAGCCACAGCTTTGCAAGGATAGATATTATAAGCACGATTGCGGCGGGAATGCTGAAAATGACCGTTTCGGGATTTCTGAATTTATCTATTGAGGTTTTAATCAGCTCCACGCCCATAATCAGAATGAAAAACGAGAGCGTCAGCGCAGATACATATTCAATTCTGCCGTGACCGAAGGGATGCTCGTCGTCGGCGGGCTTTCCCGAAATTTTAAATCCGACAAGATTGATTATTGAAGAAATTGCGTCAAAAGTATTGTTTGCGCCGTCGGCGATGATTGAAATACTTTTTGTGATTGCTCCGAATATCATCTTTGAAACGGAAAGAATAATGTTAATGGCTATTCCGACCAATCCGCTGAGTGTTCCGTATCTTACTCTGACAGCTTCGCTCTCCGTGTTTTGATAGTCCTTTACAAAAAGCTTGATTAATAGCTGCGTCAATTAAATCACTCCTTGGTAATGTGTACATCAAGCTGACCAAACGGTATTTCTATTCCGTGCCTGTCAAACGCAAGCTTGACAGCCTCCTGCATATAATAGAAAACATCCCAATAATCATCGCTTGAGCACCAGATAAGGCAGGCAAGATTGATTGAGCTTGCCGCCTGCTCTTTAACGGCTATCAGAGGCTCAGGCTCGGTAAGTATAAGGCTGTTTGCGGCTATTACCTCGCTGATAGCCTGCCGTGCTTCGTTGATATCCGCGCCGTAAGAAACCGAAAAAACAAGGTCAAGCCTGCGGCGGTTTTCGGCGTTATAGTTTATGATGTTGCTGGTCGTTATATGAGAATTGGGAATAATGACACGCTTGTTATCAATGGTTATCAGCACGGTATACATCATTTTGATTTCGTGAACCTTGCCGCTGACCGTGCCGATATCAATAAAATCGCCGCTCTTAAACGGATGATTAACAAGGATTTGAATTCCGCTTGCGAGCTGGCTGATGCTTGACTGCAAGCCGATACCTGCCGTTATTCCCGCTGCGCCGAGCGCGGTAATAAATGAGTTTACATCAATATTAAGAGTTGAAAGCGCGGAGAGAATAAAGATAAATTTAAGTATAAGAGTTACAATGGTTCTGATAAACGAATGGATAGACGGATCAACGCCCTTTGCGCGCAGACCTTTGATTACAAGCTTGCCGATAAGGTTTGAAATAAAGAAACCGACAACAACAATCAGAATTGCCGAGAAAATAAGCGGAGCCTTTGAAATAATCAAAGCAACAATTCCGTCATAATCGCGTTCTTTTATCAATTCTGCAAGATCGAGCGGATAAAATTTCATTTTGACTGTTTTCCTCCTGAATGAATATTTCTAAATAGGCAAAATATCGTCAAAGATATAAAGATATTGTACTATTTTCAAGCAAAATTGGCAATAGTTACAGGAAAAAAAGTAATAAAGTTTAATTTTTATCCATATGCGATATTGATTTTACGCTTGAAAGCATATATAATAAATCAAAAATAAAGAAAGTAGGGGTTTTATGGCTTCAGAAATGGTCAACGCGGTTCTTTCTGCCGAAAAAGACGGAGCGCGCGAAGCTGCCGAAGCTGTCGAAAAAAGCAACGAAATGATAGCCGAAGCCAAGGCGAATGCCGCCGAACTTGAGAAAAAAATCAAGCTTCAGGCTGAAAGCAAGGCAAAAGATATAATTTCCGCTGCCGAGAGCAAAAGCAGAGAAATGCAGGAAGAAGCTGAAAAAAATGCAAAAATTAAAGCTTCCGAAATCAAGGCAGCTGCTGCCCAAAAAAGCGGAGAAGCAGTCAAGGCGCTCATTGATATGATGATTTGACTTGCTTTTGAAAATAAAACCGAAAGGGAGGTGTTTTCTTGGCAAAGTTAAAAATGAAATATATTGAAATAGCCGCTCCCATTGAGCAGGGCAAAGATATATTCGATTTTCTCCAGATGCGCTCGGTCATAGAGCTGCACGAACAGGAGGAAACTGAGGGTCTTGCCCGCCTGTCCTCGGGCAGAACGGTTTCGCAGTTTGAAAAATATATGGATACGGCGCAGACGGCGCTTTCAATTCTCGATAAATATGCGCCCCAAAAGAAAGGGCTGCTTGCTTCGTTTGAAGCAAGGCGGGAAATAAGCGTGTCGGAATACATTAAAAAATCCGATATTGCAGATAAAATGCTTGCCGTTTGCTACAATATCTGCTGCTGCGAAAAGGCAATAGCCGAGTCAAAAGCCGGCATCGCAAGGCTTCGCGCCGCCATGGACTGGCTTGAGCCGTGGCTCTCGCTCGATGTTCCCATGCAGTTTTCGGGAACGCAGACCACAGCCGCTTTTATCGGAACTCTGCCCGGCGATTTTACTGCCGAAAGCTTGATGACGGCTCTTGCACCCGCTCTTGAGGGCGAGGAACGGCTTGAATGTGAGATTGTTTCTCACGGAAAAGACAGAAGCTGTATTTTCGTTGTTTGCCACAGAGAATGTAAAGATAAGGTTTATGAGGCACTGAGAACGCTCGGATTTGCTTATCCTACGGATCCTACAAAGCATCCGCCGCGCGTGAGATACGAGCGAAGTCAAAAACAAATTGAAGATTTGACCGAAGAAATCAAATCGAGTGAAAAAGAAATAGTCAGTCTTGCTTCAAACAGAAGCAACATTGAATTTGTGCGCGACTATTTCTCCGTAAGGCACGATAAATATGAGGCGCTCAACCTGCTTTCAACGAGCGAAAGCGTTATAATAATCAGCGGCTATGTTCCCGAAAAACGGGTTGACGCCCTTGTTTCTCAGATTGAGGAAAAATTCACGGCGGCAGTTTCGGTTACCGACCCGCCGGAGGATGCCGATGTGCCCGTTCTGCTTGAAAACAACAGCTTCAATGCTCCGATGGAATCGATAACCGCAATGTATGCGCTTCCCGCAAAGGATGACCCTGACCCGAGCCCGATAATGTCGTTTTTCTATTATTTCTTCTTCGGGCTTATGCTTTCGGACGCAGGCTACGGGCTTCTGATGGTGCTTTTCACTTTCATTGCCAAAAAGAAGCTGAAGCTTGAGGAGAATATGAAGAAGAATATGAATCTGTTCTTCTATTGCGGAATTTCCACAATGTTCTGGGGCGCGATGTTCGGCGGCTGGTTCGGCGATATTATCCCAGTTGTTGCCAATAACTTCTTCGGCAAAAACCTGACCACGGCGGATATTGCCATATGGATGGATCCTCTTGAAGGAAACAATCCCATGACATTGCTGCTTTTCTCTTTCCTTTTCGGAATTTGCCACCTTTATCTCGGCCTTGCCGTAAGGCTAGTAATGCTTTGGAAAGAGGGCAAGAGGCTTGATGCGATATGCGACACGGTTCCTGTCTATCTGCTCGTAACCGGCGTTGCTCCGATTTGCGCCAATATGATAGCAGGCGGAATGCCTCAGGTCGTTCTGACCGTCGGCAAATATCTTGCGATTGCAGGCGTTATCGCGGTTGTTCTTACAAGCGGGCGCTCGTCAAAGAGCCTTATCGGAAAACTCGGAGGCGGACTCTACGGGCTTTATAATGTCGGCTCGGGCTATCTCGGCGATGTTCTTTCTTATTCGAGACTGCTTGCTCTGAGCCTTTGCACGGGCGTTATTGCACAGGTTGTCAATATGCTCGGCACAATTCCGTCAAATCCGGTTGTAAAAGCCGTTTTGCTCGTTTTCGTGTTTATCGTCGGTCACACAATCAACATTGCCATCAATATGATAGGCACTTATGTTCACACAAACAGGCTCCAATATGTTGAGCTGTATTCCAAGTTTTATGAGGGCGGCGGCAGAGCCTTCGCCCCGTTAACTGCCAATACAAAATACTTTAAACTCAAGGAGGAAAAATAAAATGGATAATCTCGGTATTGTTTTTGCACTTATAGGCGCGGCTGCTGCCGCAATCTTCGCAGGTATGGGCTCTGCAAAGGGCGTAGGACTTGTCGGTCAGGCGGGCGCAGGCGTTGTTACTGAAGACCCCTCAAAATTCGGTAAGGTTCTTATTCTTCAGATTCTTCCCGGCACACAGGGTCTTTACGGCTTCCTTGCCGCAATCCTTGTTCTTCTTCAGGTCGGCATTATCGGCGGCAGCTTTGAGCCGATTTCAACGGCAACCGGTCTGCTCTATTTCGGAGCCTGCCTTCCCATTGCGGTTGTAGGTTATTTCTCAGGCATTTCTCAGGGCAAAGCGGCTGCTGCGGGCGTCGGAATAATCGCCAAAAAGCCCGATCAGAGCGGTAAAGCCATTACCATGGCTGTTATGGTTGAAACCTATGCGGTTCTTGCTCTGCTTGTTTCTCTGCTTTCAATCATCAGCGTCGGCAAGCTCGGCGTTTGATATCACGAGAGGAAAAAACCATGACGGGTTTAGATAAAATTTTAAACAAGATAAACGGCGACAGCGCGGCAAGGGTTGAAGCTATAACCGAAAATGCCGAAAAGCAATGCGCCCAAATAACGGCGCAGGCAGAGGAAGACGGCAAAAAGCTCGCCTCCAAAATTGAAGCGGACGCCCGAAAAGAGAGCGAAAACATAATTTCTATGGCTCGCTCGGGCGCGGAGCAGACGGAAAAGCGCGCCGTTCTTGCAGCAAAGGTTGAGGCTGTAAATTCTGTTCTCAAAGAGCTTCTTGCCTCGCTGCTTGCGCTGCCCGAGAGTGAATATTTTTCCGCGGTACTCAAGCTTGCGCGCGATAACGCCATGAGCGGCGAGTGTGTTGCAAAGCTTTCAAGCCGCGATTTGGCAAGGCTTCCGTCGGATTTTGATAAAAAGCTTGCCGCGGAGCTTGCGGAAAAGAAAGCGGCGTGCGTTCTTTCAAAAGAACCCGCCGATATTGAGAGCGGTATTATTCTGATTTACGGCGATATTGAGATTAACTGCTCATTTGAGGCTGTAATAGAAGCCAACGCCGATATTTACAAAGCAAAAATCAGCGAAATTATATTTTGACAGGCGGTGAGGGATTATGCGTGAAACCGAATATGCCTATTCCGTAGCAAGGATAAGGGCAAACGAAACGGCTCTGCTTGCCCCCGCCGATATTGAGCAGCTTGTTTCCGCTCCCGATTACGGTTCGGCGGTTCGTCTGCTTGCAGATAAGGGCTGGGCAGTTCCCGAAAACGGCGAAAGCTTTGATATTGCCGAGCGTGAACTTACAAAAGCTTGGGAGCTTATCGCGGAGAGTGCGCCCGATGCCTCGCTGCTTGAAGCTTTGGTTGTCGCAAACGACTTTTTTAACTTAAAGGCGGCAATTAAATGCGTTTTTTCAGACCGCGACCCCGCCGAATATTATGTTTATCCCTGCATTACGGATACGCAGCTTATTACTCAGGCGGTAACGGACTGCGATTTCAGCGAGTTGCCGGAGTATCTTGCCTCCTGCGCTCAAACGGCTTATGAGGCAGTTTCAAAGCTTGAAAGCGGTCAGCTTGCCGAGAGCGTTCTTGACAGGGCTTCGCTTGAAGCAAGGCTTGCTTTTGCAAAAAAATCCGAAAGTGCGCTTATGATGAGAATTGCGGGGCTTTATGCCGCTTGTGCAAACATCAAAACCGCGCTTCGCTGCCGCACTATGGGCAAGAGCGATGATTTTGCGCTTGACGCAATGTGCGATTGCGGAATGAATAACAGGGAACTTCTCCAAAGCGCCGACGGCGGCGACAAGCTGGCGGAATACCTTTCTTCAACGGAATACGGATTTCTTGCCGAAAGCATCAAAAAAGGCTTTGCCGAGTTTGAAAAGCAATGTGACAATGCGATTGTTTCGTGGCTTGAAAGCGCAAAATACGAAACCTTCGGTCCCGACCCGATTATCGCTTACTATTTTGCGAAGCAGGCTGAAACCAAAAATGTCAGAATAATTCTTTCGGCAAAGGCGAGCGGAATTCCCGCCGAAACGATTTTGCAGAGAGTGAGGGATATATATGTATAAGCTTGCCGCTATGGGAGATAAGGACAGCATTTACGGCTTTGCTTCTCTCGGCGTTAATATTTTTCCCGTGACCGACCCTGTTCAGGCGGCTCACACCATTCGCCGCCTTGCCGATAACGGCTACGGCGTCATATATATCACCGAGCAGCTCGCGTCCGAGATACCGGATGAAATTGAGCGCTATGCTTCAAAACCTCTCCCTGCAATAATTCCCGTTCCGGGAGTTCGCGGCAACACGGGTCTCGGGCTTGCAAATGTCAGCAAATTTGTTGAAAAAGCCGTTGGCTCCGACATTTTGTCGTAAGCTGCGTTTCAATAAAAATCAACCACATCAACTGAAAGGCGTGGCACAAAATATGAGTACAGGTGTTATAACAAAAATTTCAGGTCCGCTGGTAGTTGCTTCCGGTATGCGCGATGCAAATATGTTCGATGTTGTGCGCGTAAGCAACAGCAGACTTATAGGTGAAATAATCGAAATGCACGGCGACCGTGCTTCAATTCAGGTTTATGAGGAAACCTCGGGAATCGGCACGGGCGAGCCGGTAGAATCAACCGATGAGCCGCTGAGCGTTGAGCTTGGTCCGGGGCTTATTCAGGGCATTTTTGACGGAATTCAAAGACCGCTTAATGTTCTTTACGAAATAGCGGGCAACAACCTCCAAAGAGGCATCGAGGTTCCCGCTTTGAGCCGTGAGGCAGTCTGGCACTTTGTTCCCTGCGTTAAAGCCGGCGATAAAGTAACGGGCGGCGATGTTCTCGGAACGGTTCAGGAAACCGATGTTGTTGTTCACAAAATTATGGTTCCTCCGCTTGTAAAGGGAACCGTTAAAGAAATTGCCGAGGGCGATTATAAGATAACCGATAAGGTCGGAATTATCGAAAAGGAAAACGGAGAAGATTTTTCGTTTACTCTTATGCAGAAATGGCCTGTCAGAAAGGGAAGACCTTATGCCAAAAAGCTTTCTCCCGATGTTCCTCTTGTTACGGGTCAGCGCGTTGTTGACGCTCTTTTTCCGATTGCTAAGGGCGGCGTTGCGGCTATTCCCGGTCCCTTCGGCAGCGGCAAAACCGTAACTCAGCATCAGCTTGCAAAGTGGGCGGAAGCGGATATAGTTGTTTATATCGGCTGCGGCGAGCGCGGAAACGAAATGACCGATGTTCTTAATGAGTTCCCCGAGCTTATCGACCCCCATACGGGTAAGTCGCTTATGGAGCGCACCGTTCTGATTGCAAACACTTCCGATATGCCCGTTGCGGCTCGTGAAGCTTCAATTTACACGGGCATAACGATTGCGGAGTATTTCCGCGATATGGGTTATTCCGTTGCTCTTATGGCAGATTCAACATCAAGATGGGCTGAGGCTCTGCGTGAAATGTCGGGCAGACTTGAAGAGATGCCCGGTGAAGAAGGCTATCCCGCTTATCTGGGCAGCCGCCTTGCTCAGTTCTATGAGCGTGCGGGCAGAGTTATTTCTCTCGGCTCTGATGAAAGAGAGGGTGCGCTTTCGGTTATCGGCGCTGTTTCACCTCCGGGCGGCGATATTTCCGAGCCCGTTTCGCAGGCAACTCTGCGTATAGTCAAGGTTTTCTGGGGTCTTGATTCTTCACTTGCCTATAAGCGACATTTCCCCGCAATCAACTGGCTGACGAGCTATTCGCTCTATGCGGATTCCCTCGGCAAATGGTTTAACGCCAATGTCGGCGAGGATTGGACCGAGCTTCGCGGACGCCTTATGGCTCTGCTGTCGGACGAAGCGGCGCTTGATGAAATTGTAAAGCTTGTCGGTATGGACGCTCTTTCCGCTCCCGACAGACTAAAAATGGAAGCAGCCCGTTCAATCCGTGAGGATTTCCTCCATCAGCTTGCTTTCCACGAGGTTGATACCTATTCGTCGCTCAATAAGCAGCGCTGTATGATGAAGCTTGTTATTGAATACTATGACAGTTCGCTTGAAGCGCTCAAAAACGGAGCAAATATTGAAGATATCGTAAAGCTTCCCGTCAGAGAAGCAATCGGCAGATTTAAATATATCAGAGAAGAAAATGTTGATTCGGAATATGAGAAGATTTCCCATGAGCTGAAAATGCAGCTCAAGGAAGCCGTTGAAAGGAAGGAGGATTTCTGATGCCCAAGGAATACAGAACCATACAGGAGGTAGCGGGTCCTCTTATGCTTGTGCGCGAGGTTGAAGGCGTTGCTTATAATGAGCTTGGCGAAATAGAGCTTGCAAACGGCGAAAAACGCCGCTGCCGCGTGCTTGAGGTTGACGGCACAAACGCTCTCGTTCAGCTTTTTGAAAGCTCCACGGGCATAAATCTTGCTCAGAGCAAGGTCAGATTTCTCGGCAGACAGATGGAGCTCGGTCTTTCGCTTGATATGCTCGGCAGAGTTTTTGACGGACTCGGCAGACCCATTGACGGAGGTCCCGAGATTATTCCCGAAAAGCGAGCCGATGTTAACGGCGTTCCGATGAATCCGGCAGCAAGAAGTTATCCTCAGGAATTTATTCAGACAGGCGTTTCCGCAATCGACGGACTTAACACGCTTGTCCGCGGTCAGAAGCTTCCGATTTTCTCCGCTTCGGGTCTGCCCCATGCGGAGCTTGCCGCCCAGATTGCAAGGCAGGCAAAGGTTAGAGGAGCTAACGAGCAGTTCGCCGTTGTTTTTGCCGCAATGGGCATAACCTTTGAGGAGTCCGATTTCTTTGTTCAGAGCTTCAAGAGCACGGGTGCGCTTGACAGAACGGTAATGTTTTCAAACCTTGCCAATGACCCCGCCATTGAAAGAATAGCAACGCCCAAAATGGCGCTGACTGCGGCGGAATATCTTGCTTTTGACAAGGGAATGCATGTTCTTGTTATTTTGACGGATATAACCAACTATGCCGACGCTCTGCGTGAGGTTTCGGCGGCAAGAAAGGAAGTGCCCGGCAGAAGAGGCTATCCCGGATATATGTATACCGACCTTGCTACTATATATGAAAGAGCCGGCAGGCAGAAGGGTAAAGAGGGAAGCATTACGATGATTCCTATTCTTACAATGCCCGAGGATGATAAAACCCATCCCATTCCCGACCTTACGGGCTACATTACCGAGGGTCAGATAATCCTCAGCCGTGAGCTTTACAGAAAGGGCGTTAATCCGCCTATCGATGTTCTTCCCTCACTTTCGCGTCTTAAAGATAAGGGCATAGGCGTCGGAAAAACAAGAGAAGACCATTCTAACACGATGAACCAGCTTTTCTCGGCTTATGCCCGCGGAAAAGACGCCAAGGAGCTTATGGTTATTCTCGGCGAGGCGGCTTTGACCGATATGGATAAGCTTTATGCAAAGTTTGCCGATGAATTTGAAAAGGTATATGTTTCACAGGGCTTTGATACAAACAGAAGCATTGAAGAAACGCTTGATACGGGCTGGAAGCTGCTTTCAATTCTGCCCAGAAGCGAGCTGAAGAGAATAAGCGACGAGCTGCTTGATAAATACTACGGCAAGGCAGACTGAAAATCCCTTTCGGAAGGAAGTGATACCCGATGGCAATTCTGAATGTTAATCCGACCAGAATGGAGCTGACTAACCTCAAACGCAAGCTTGTAACGGCGCGCAGAGGTCATAAGCTTCTTAAAGATAAGCGTGACGAGCTTATGCGCCGCTTTCTCGATATGGTCAGAGAAAACAAGGAGCTTCGCATTGAGGTTGAGCAGGGGATTGAGCGGGCAAACACCGCAATGTCGGTTGCACGCTGCGTTATGAGCGACAAAAGCCTTGATGTCGCTTTGATGCTTCCGAGGCAGGAAATGAGCCTTGAGGTCAGCGAAAAGAATGTTATGAGCGTTATGATTCCCGTTTTTGATGTTAAATTCAAAACGGCGGATGAAAACGATATATATTCCTACGGCTTTGCCGAAACCTCGGGCGATCTTGACGATGCGGTAAAAGCGCTGTCTGACATTATGCCGAAGCTGATACGGCTTGCCGAGCTTGAAAAATCCTGCCGCCTGCTGGCGGATGAAATTGAAAAAACACGCCGCAGAGTTAACGCTCTGGAGCATGTTATGATACCTCAGTATGAAGAAACAATAAAATTCATTGCAATGAAGCTTGATGAAAACGAGAGAAGCACAACTACAAGGCTGATGAAGGTCAAGGATATGATGCTTGCTCAGGCTCATCATTACGAATGATATTAAGCAGGGAACGGCGTTTTGCCTTTTCCTGCTTAAATTTTGATTTTAATATCAAAAAGAGAATATTAAATTATCGCAAATACTGTTGACAAATTTAACAAAATAAACTATAATTATGTCGCCGGAATGGATTAAAGGGCTCTTTGCGCCCGAAAAGCCGGCAAAATTGCCGGTGTGGCGAAATCGGCAGACGCAAGGGACTTAAAATCCCTCGGTGGCAACACCG
>JAEDGK010000046.1 GCA_016297555.1 Clostridiaceae bacterium | reverse complement strand
GTCTTTTGCTTCGCAAAATCCACCTCCTTTGCCAAAGGAGGCTAATATCAACAGTGAGCTTACGGCGTGCAATTAGTAGGGGACGATGCCCGCATCGTTCCAATCAGGGGCGACCCTGCGCGGGCGTCCGAATGACATTATAAACAACGCAAAACATTCCCGCACAGAGTAGGGCGGGGGCTTGCTCCCGCCGAAAAATCGCATCGTTTTCACGGCGGCTTGTAGTCAAGCCGCCCTACCCTTACATTATGATATAATAATCCAACGCAAACCGGAGTTTGCCTGAGCAAATTCTTCACCTCATCAGTCACTTCGTGACAGCTTTCTCGGCTTCCGCCACGGTCGGTGCTTCTGAGCGCAAGGGGAAGCCCGGACTGCTGACAAACCATCGTTTTAGAAGTGATTCGAGGGTTATTTTTAGAATACCGTACAAAAACGGGGCTGCCTTGCGACAGCCCCGTTTATTTTATGTCATTTTCTTTTGGTCTTTGATTAGTGCGACAATCCCGATTTGCATTACTGCCCGAAAGCAGGCATGGTAATTTGAGGATAGGTTTTTTCGGTATACGGCTCGTCTGAGCCTTCATCACCCTCGCCGTTGGTTTCTTCATAATCTGTGTTGCCGCCGTCGGTGTATTCAAAGGTTTCCTCGGGCGTAACATCGGGTTCGGTTTCGTCATTGCGGTTATCGCCGAGCCAGCCGAAAACGCTTTTTCTCTTTGTGGTTGATTCTGCCTCGGTGTAATAATGAGTTTCGTAATTCTTCTCGCCGTCGTAATCGTCATCGCTGTAATTGTCGCCGGATGTTGATGCCGAGCCTTTGGCAAGGTCGATTGCGGAAATGTGGGTCATCGGGTCTATCTCAATGTTGGTTTGATCATAGAGCGCAAGCTGAAGTTCTCTTGCGGCTTTGATATAGTCAACAATCCAAACAAACAAATCATTGTAAGAATAGGTTTGGAAATGGTCAACACCGTAACGGTATTCCTCTGACGGCTCAACCATACTGACTATCTCATAATTCATCCAGCCCTCGCTGAGCGCCTGAGTTCCGAGTGAAAGAATTTCGCTGGATTTGAAATTGGTTGTAACATAGGGGAGGAAGGTCTCGATTGCCTTGTTAAGATCGCCGAAGGACGAAGCCTTGACATTTCTGATTACCGAGCTTATAACCTCTCTCTGGCGCCTTGTTCTTTCAACCTCGCTGTCAAGCTTTCTTATTCTTGAATAAATCAGCGCACGCTGACCGTTAAGCCTTACGCTCTCGCCGCTCTCAAAGCCCTTGACCTTTGTGGTGCGGTTCATAAAGGCAGCTTCATTTTCGGTTATCGGAACGGTAACGCCGCCGAGAACATCAACAACCTCTACAAAGGATTTGTAGTTGATTGAAACATAGTGGTCGATTTTGATTTTGTAATTGTTTGAGATAACCTCCATAAGCTTCAAAGCGCCGCCCCAAGCGTAGGAGTGATTGGTTTTATCAAAACGCTCGCTGCCGTTGATATCCATATATGTGTATGAATCGCGCAGGAATGAGGTTATGGTTATCTTTTTTGTTTTTGTGTTTACGGAAACAAGCATTGTTGAGTCCGAGCGGTGAGAGCCGTTTTCATCGTCCTCACCGATTAAAAGAACATTGATAACCTTTTTGCTGTAAATCTTTTCGCCGTTGTTTGTTGCCCAAGAGCGCAAAAGCTCCTTTATGGAGTTTGCACTGGCAACATCGGAAATGGTGTTAAAGGTTACGCCGTCGTCATATTCCTCCTGAGCAAAGGTCGCATCAGGGTTTCCGAAAGAGCCGTCGCTGTGATTGATAAGTGAAAGAACTTTTCTGATATAAGCGCCGCCTGCTGCGGAAACTATCAGAACAAGGCAGACAAAAACGCTCAGAATTGCCTTTAAATTTCTTTTTTGATTTTTTAGAAAAAACGGCTTGAACTTAAACTGCCAAAAGTGGCTCAGTTTGTTTTTAAAGCCCTTTGGAGTGCTGTAACTCGAAATGTCTTCGTATTTGTCAGAACTTTTTCTGCTGCTCAAAAAATCACCCGCGTATCTCAAATATAATATAAATCGTTCCAATAAAACGCCTTAATGTCTTAGAAAGTAAGTATACCATATTATTCGGCAAAAGTTAACAGTATTTGCACAATTTGTTTTAAAATTTTTTGCTAATAAAAGCCCACATTTTGTTGAAAATGCATTAAATTCTTTGGGGTTAGGATAACAAAAAAGAGCGACTTAAAATCGCCCTTTTAGAATTTAAAGTGAAGTTATGCCGATTTTGAGAGATAAGCGGAGCAGACCCAGCCGGAAGCGGAGTTATAGGTGACATATGCCCAGCCTTTAACGGCTTTTGTAACATCTATCTGTGTTCCGTTGGGTATTTTTTCAATAACCTGAGTGCCTGCATCTGGCTCAACGCGCATATTGAGCACGCTTCCGCTTGTTGCCACGGTATATTTGCCCGGCTCAATTATGGCGTCCGGCTGAGGATTGGCGATTGCGGGCGAATCGGGATTAATAGAATAATAAACCTCGCCGTTTTCAAGCGTTTCACCGTATGCCTCATACATTTCGCTCACGGTTACAAGCTTAAATCCCTTTTCAACAAGCCCTGGAACTATCAGCTCGCAAAGGTCGGCGGAGAAATCGTAGATATCGTGCATCAAAACAATATCGCCCTTTTTGGCGTTTTCGATAACATCTTCGGCGATTTTGTTAAGATCTGCGGTTCTCTGCTTCTGTGATCTTCCTTTGTGAGCGGCGTCCTTGAATTTCCAGTCGTTTGTGTCAACCGACCATTGAATTAAAGGCATTCCTATATCCTGAGTAACGCCCTTGAAAGCTCCGCCGGGCGCTCTGAAAAGCACGGGGGCGCTGCCTGTAAGCGTTTTTATCGCTTCGTTTGGCTTGTCCACCTGCTCACGGAGAGTATCATAGCTGCATTTTGTGAGAGTTTTGTGGTCATTTGAGTGGTTGCCGATTTCGCAGCCCATTTCTTTGGCGCGCTTGATGGTGGAAGCGTTGCTGTCGATATTGTAGCCTACAACAAAAAAGGTTGCAACTCCGCCGTTTTTGGCAAGTACATCAAGAATTCTGTTGGTGGTGCTTTCTCTCGGTCCGTCGTCAAAGGTCAGCGCTATCAGCTTATCCTGCGCCGTGTAGCGCGGAGGCTGAGTTGTCGGCTCGGCGGCAACGGTTTCCGAGTTGAGGTCGGAGCCGCCGACTCCGCCTGCGGTTTTGTTAACCGAATCATCTTTTCCTTTACAGCCGCTTAATACCAGAATAACGGCAAGCAAAACCGAAATTGCGGCGATTAAATAACGGTGCTTTTTCATTTTTATTTCCTCCTGAAAAATATTTTTACCCGTTTGCTACATTATATAACTTTTGAAATGAAAATAAATTCCAAAAAAGCACAATAAACAATTTGTAACTATTTTTAACATTTATGTAATATTTGTAATCTTATGTCAATTATTTGTTCATAAAGTGCTGCCGGATTTGTTTTGATAAACAGCAAGTTTAAACTGATGTCGCCTTATTTTTGTTGACAATCCGCCTGTTACGCGTGACGCTTTGCTCGGCGGCGAGGTGCTTGCAACCATCTGCCAGCAGCCTTTTGAGCAAGGCTAACCTCAGCACTGATTATTACATTTCACCTGATGAAGGGAAAGAAATAATCGCTTTGTGGCTGGATATGTGGATAAAATATCTTGAAGATTAAAATCTCATAACCATACATAAAAAGACGGTAGTAACAGAGAAAAGTTACTACCGTCTTTTTTGCTATTCACTTATTGATAAGAAAAAAAGATACCCAAACTAAACCATCTTCATAGATTAGTTCGGATATCAAGTGTTTGGTGACCCGGACGAGAATCGAACTCGTGTTACCGCCGTGAAAGGGCGGTGTCTTGACCGCTTGACCACCGGGCCTTATTTGGTAGCGGCAGTT
The DNA here is from genome assembly GCA_016297555.1 of Clostridiaceae bacterium. Classification (GTDB taxonomy): domain Bacteria; phylum Bacillota; class Clostridia; order Oscillospirales; family Acutalibacteraceae; genus CAG-177. Next base: position 11,094 of record JAEDGK010000046.1, on the reverse strand, counting down.
GGATTTGAACCCACGACCTACCGGGTATGAACCGGTTGCTCTAGCCTCTGAGCTATGCCGCCATTTATGCGCCCCTGAAAAGGCTTGTTTATTATATTATATACCGCGGGATTTGTCAACACATTTTTGAAAAATTTATTTGTTTTTTCATCGGATTACTTTGAATTTATCCCAAAAAGACATAAAAATGCAAACGGAGCGAGCCGATTTGCTGCGCGATTTTGAGTTTTGACAATTATAATATCTGAAAAACAGGTGATTTAATGTAACATCCGACTAATTTCGTCCGTTGAAAAAGCGAGGCATATGTGATAAAATAATATAAAATCACAGTGAAAGGGATGAAACCGTTGAAAAAGAGAAAGGCGGCAGTCGGAATAGGTGCGCTCGGTGCGCTCGGCGCGGCGGTAATCGGAGCAGAGGGCTATAAACTTGCCTGCGTGTCTCACAGAGAGAAAAAGCCCGAAAAAGAGCCTAAAAAAATGCTCAGAGCGGAAATCAGACATAAAAACAATGAGTTTCTTTATTCCCATAATCCGGAGGATTTAGAGATAATAACTCCCGATATGCTTCGCCTTAAAGCATGGTTTGTTCCCGCCGAAAAGGAGACAAAGCGGTTTGTAATTTGCGTTCACGGGCATAACTGCAACGGCCCTGATGAGTGCAGCCATCTGTTTTCATTTTATCACTACACATTGGGCTACAACTATCTTTTGCCCGATTTGCGCGGTCACGGCAGAAGCGACGGCAAGCTTATAGGCTTCGGTGCGCTTGACAGCAAGGACTTAAAGCTGTGGATTGATTATCTTGTTGAGCGTTTCGGAGAGGATATTGAAATAATTCTTCACGGCATTTCGATGGGTGCGGCAACTGTTATGCTTGTCAACAACACCTCGCCGCGCGATCAGGTAAAGCTTGTTATAGAGGACTGCGGATACACAAACGCTTTTGAGCAGGTTAATGACACAATGAGCAAAAAGCTCGGCTTCAAAGCGAATGCATTTTCTAATATTACAAATGTTTTCTGCCGTGCAATTTCAAAATATGATTTGAAAAAGGACGCCGACCCGCTCGGAACAATGCCGAATGCAAAAAACCCCGTTTTGTTTATCCATGGGGAGGAGGATACCTTTGTGCCGTTTCCGATGTGCCAAAGGCTTTATGACGCCTGCCCGACGCCCAAGGATATTTTTACCGTTCCCGGCGCTGTTCATGCTTACAGCTATTATGACGCAAAGGAAGAATACGAGGCAAAGGTAACGGAGTTTATTGAAAAGAATATAGGATTATGAGCACAAAAAATCGGCGCACATCGTTTGATGTGCGCCGCAATTTTTATTATTTATTAATATGCGTCAAAGAAATGGTCAAACACATTGTAACCGAGTGCAAAGAACTTGAAAGCCCATACAATGGGGTTGAACTTGAATATCGTCCAGTCAAGCACGGTTACTGTCTGCCTGAGATAATAGGGGAGGTCACGCGTTTCGGGAACTTCAACAGGCTCAAAGGTTTCGCCCTCAACATTGAGAACAAACGGCTGTGAATAGCAAATTCCGTTAACGCCCGTTATGTAAAATCTGACATAGAGCGAGGGCTCGTCAAGCAAATCGGAAGCGTGCAGGTCAAGAGTTGCCTTGCCGTTTTCAATGTTGCTTTGGCGTTTGATAACATTGCAGTTTGAAACCCAGGTAATCTCGTCAAAATTAATGCCCTCAACGGAGATGGTGTCGTTTTCCTGATCTACCGTAACGCGGGTTACCATCGGGGTGTTGTTGAGGTTATATCCCTCAACCTCATCGATTTTTGCCTCGTCAAAATTCGGCATTTCTCTCATTCCGTTAAGCTCAACGCCGTTTGAATAGTGAGATACGGAGAAAAATTCGCCGTTTTCCATGCTCTTGCGGAAGTTATCCATTGAAAGCTCGGGCATAAGCATCATTGTGTAAGCATAGTTAACCGATCTGTCGGAATGTGAGTCGGAGAAGGTGAATGACCAGGGAACAACGCCGTTGGGAATGGTCTTTTGAAGAATCTGGTCATAAAGTATGCGGTCGCAACGGGTGTTTTCATCTCTGGAGCTGTTTATGCCCATTCCGACGCTTGAGCCCTGATTGTCAAGGAAAATCCTTGCAAATTTGTTGGCGTAATAATCATCAACGGGCTGACCGACATGCTCGGCACTCTTCATTCCGATATAAACATATTCGCCGACATGAGAGAGCATTGAGATGCCGCCTGCTTTTTTAACTCCGCGCGAGGGAGTTTCATAATCGCCGAAAACGCCTGCAAGACCTTGACCGTATTCAGAGAAATAGCCCGTCAGGTGGCAGTCGGCAAACGGAGTTGCCATATTCAGCTCAATGCCGAGCGGAACATCAAGCATACCGTTCTGATGGGTGCGGGTTTCTGATGCCGCCGTGCCGTTGATAAAGGCGCTGTATTCCTCATCGGTCAGAGGAATGATTTCAGCCATCTTTGTGCGCTCATATTTGACAAGGCGCACAAGCGGGATAGTCTGCGGCTTGACATTCCAGCCGCGGTTGAGGGTTCCGTGGTCGGTAAGAGCTACTATATCGTAGTCAAAGTCATAGTGAGCCTGAACAAATTCGTGAATGGTCTGATAACCGTCGCTCGCGGTTGTGTGGCTGTGAAGCTGTGTTTTATAAGCGCCCCAGGAATCCCAATCAACTGCGGCGTAAGGGTCGGTAATGATAAAGTCTTTTTCGGTTTGCTGAGTGTCAGCCGCCGCGGCGGAAATGCCGAGAGCGGAAACGGCAATCAGAACCGAAAGAATGAGAGCTGTAATCTTTCTGCACATCGGTTTTTGCTCCTTCAATTAAAAAATGTTTACAATTACTATATCACATTAAATTGGTGAAGTCAACAAAAACGGAGGGTCAATTTCTAAAAACCGGGGCAGGATTAATTTTTTGACAGGATATAAAAAATGACCGTAACAGCGGCACAAATACCGTTGTTACGGTCTGAATTTTACTTCTTTTCTTTAACGGCTATCCAGATTTCGCAGGTATAGTCGGGGTTCTGAACATCTGCCGAGGGATAAACCTCAAGCTCAATGCCGTTTCCGTATTCATAGGTGCTGCTCTGCGGGAAGAACTCCGTGCAGATTTTTTTGTAGGTTTCCTTGAATGCGTCGGGCATCTTGCCTTTGCATTGGAACACCGCGTAGGTGTGGGCGGGGATTTCAACAATGTCAAAGCCTCCGTCGGTCAGCGGCGCGCCGTTATATTCTGCGCCTATTCCGTAAGGGAAGCCCGAATTTGCCATCTCGCCCGAGAAGCAAACGCCGAGTATTCCGCGGAGGTTGTCAAAGCTTGCGTATTTGCAAAGCTTTTCCATTGTTCCGTCCGTGCTGCATTCGCCCCAGAATGCTGAAATGTCGGCAGTTGCCGTGTCTCCCTGAGGCTTGTTGACTTGCTTTTTGCGGCAAATCAGTTTAAAAGCGTCTCTTTTTTCAATTCTGTAATCCATAAGATTTCCTCCGTCTAAAATCAGTTTTACGGAAAGACGGGAAAAGGATTTGATGTTGCCGCCGCGGCGTGCCTGCGTGGGAGTTATGCCGTGGAAGCGGGTAAACGCGCGCGAAAAGCTTTCGGGCGTGTCGTAGCCGTATTTCAGCGCGATATCGATTATTTTTCCGCCCGTGCGCTGAAGCTCATCGGCGGCAAGCGACAGGCGGCGCATACGGATGTAATCGCCGAGCGTGTAGCCGCAGAGCATACTGAAAAGCCGTTGAAAATGAAACACCGACGAGGCGGCCTCCCTCGCCGCGGCTTCATAATCAATTTCGTCAGTCAGATGCGCCTCGGTATAGTCGATTGCCCGCTGTATGGCGGTGATTTGGTCCATATGGCAGTTCCCCTTTCCGTATGACCCGATTATATCAGCTTCGGAGCGGGGTTTCTTGACTTTCTGTGCTGAGTTGTGTCAGGTTATTTAAAGTCAAAAAGCGTTTTCGGCTCAATTTCAAGAGCGGAGCATATGTCAAACAGCAGGTCAAGAGAAACGGCGCAGTCGGCAGTTTCAATTCGGCTCATATGAGTGCGGCTGATGTTGACAAGCTCTGCAAGCTTTAACTGAGAAACCCCTTTTTTCTTTCTGTAAAAGGCTATGTTAAGCCCGAGAGATTTGATTTCATCATAATGGCGGTAACTCATAAATTCACCTCGTAATCAGATGCTACTTAACAGTTTAATTGCATTGTTACCGCAAATCGACAACTTACGACATAATTTTTATAACCTTTTAAGTTACAAATATGATATTTGAGTTTATACTGTTTTTATTGAGAAAAATAAAGCGCCGGCACGCAGAGCGCGGCGCCGGCGTTATAGACTGTTATAAACTATTATAATATTATAAAACAATAATATATCCCATCGGAAACGGCTCAACCTCGGGAGAATCCGTCATTGTTTTAAGCACTCGGTAGAATTCAAATTTGCGGGGCTCTCTGCCGTTTTTGGTCTCCCAGTCGCTGAGCCTGATTTCACTGCGGAGCAGCGTTATCAAATCGCCGTTTTCGTCTGCAAAGGACTGCGTGTGAACATAGTCAAAATCAGGCAGGCGATAGGTTTCAATGTATTCTTCGCGGGTCATTGAGCCGCCGAGAAATGCGCCTCGGTCATTTTCAAGCAGCCAATTAACGAGCCGCCGCTTAAATTCGGCTTCGCTGAGAATATCCGATATCATTTTTCTATTCCAAGCTCACGGCAGCAGTCATCAACGATTTTCTGCATTTCGGGGAGCTTTCTTTCAATGTCGGCAACGAGTGCAAATTGGGTGCGGCATCTGACGAGGTTGTGCTCGGGATACGCTGTTTTGAAATATACATCGCCGTTTATGAAGTCGCCGAGAAATCTCATTCCGCATTCGAGCGTCATAAGCTTTGAGGAGAAAGCAAGATATTCAATCTCCTTTTTGGTCAGGCTTTCTCCTGCTGCGGAGAGATAGCCGAGAGTATATGCCTTGAAATGCTCAAGGCTGAGCGAAACCTTTGAAACATCCTTTTCGTCCTCGGCGGCGGTGTTTGCGCCGAAACGGATACTGTCGCCGAAATCATAGAGCGAAAGGCCGGGCATAACCGTGTCAAGGTCAACAACGCATATGCCCTCATTGGTTTTATTGTCAAACATAACATTGTTGAGTTTTGTGTCGTTGTGAGTTACGCGCAGGGGAAGCTCGCCCGCATTGAGCAGGTCAACGAGCACGGAGCAGTCGCTTTCACGGGAAAGGGCGAATTCGATTTCCTCGCTTGCTTCGTCTGCTCTGCCTGAAAGATTGTCGGCAACTGCCTTTTTAAAATCGGCAAATCTTGAAACCGTGTTGTGAAAATTGGGTATGGTTTCCGAAAGCTTATCAATCGGATAATCGGCAAGCATACGCTGGAATTTGCCGAAAGCCTTGGCGGCATTGAAAAAGGTCTGCTCGCTGTCAACGCTCTGGCAGGAGTGAGCGTCATAGATATAGTTATAGCACCGCCAGTAGCGGCCGTTGTTGTCAACATAATAAGGCTTGTTTTCTTTGGTAAAGAAAACATAAAGACATTCACGCTCAACATCGCCGCCGTTTTTGATTACGGCGTTGTGCATATGGTTAGTAACCCCGACAACATTTTCCATAAGAGAATCGGGGTCTTTAAAAACATAGGTGTTGAGCTCTTGAACGAGATATTTGTTTTTGTGACCGTTTTCTTCGCAGAATTCAAATATGTAGGTGTTGTTGATATGACCGTCAAAAAGCTGAGTAACATTTTCAAGCTTTCCTTTGAATTTGAAAGCTCCGAGCAGCTCGGGAATGTTTACTATTTTGTTTTCCAAAACCGTTGTCACGCCTTTCTGAAAATTATGTTGCCGAAGCAGGCGGGATTGTGAAATCCGAGCTCGGCGGTTGTGACGGGAAAATGCGCGCCGTAATGCGGGGTGACTGAGGAATCTGCGCATTTATAAAAGTTACCTTTGATGGTTCCTTCGGTTGTTGAGTAGTCTTTTCCGTAAACGCTTGAAATGAAAGCGTCGGAGAGAAAAATTTTACAGCCCCATGCCTTCACTCCGTTTTCGGTGACTTCAAAAGGAGTTATAATAGGCTCAAGAGGGGTTATTTCTTTGATAAAAATGCGGTTTTCACGCTTTTCGCCGATTTGAGATAAATAAACGCCGTTTTTGTTCATTTCAAAATTTACATAGCGGCTGTCGCCTTTAACGGGCATAAGAAAAAGCTCAAGGCAGCTGTCGGTATAAACAGGATCGTCGCGCCGTGTGCATTCGCAGCGTATGTTATCCTCAAACGACATCAGGGAAGCGAATATTCCTTTGTTTTCGACTGCGTAAAGCTTAGCAAAGCTCAGCGGAGTTGAATATCCGGGTTTTTCCCAATGAAAGTGCGATAGCCGTGCTTTAGGAACGGGTGCGCCCGAAGCGGCATCCTCGCTTTCAAAAAGGGGAGCTATATAATCCACGGAAAATCCTCCTATCATTTTAAGACCGCCGATGTGGGTGCGGAGCTTTATTATAACCAAAATTTATGTTTAAGTCAATAACAATTATATGCGGAGCAAAAACAAAGATACCGATTTTAAAAGGCGGGCGCAGCCGCGCCCCGCCGCAAACAATATTATTTATGTATTATAGAGCTTCAACGATAGCCTTGGTATCTCTTGCGATAACAAGCTCTTCGTTTGTAGGCAGAACGAAAACTCTGACCTTGGAGGAGGGAAGTGAGATTTCGCCCTCCTTGCCGCGGCGCATAACTTCGTTTGCAGCCTCGTCAAGCTCAACACCGAGATAGGTGAGGTTTTTGCAGACATCGGCGCGCAGGTCTGTTGTGTTTTCGCCAATTCCGCCCGTGAATACGATGGCGTCAACGCCGTCCATGGCGGCAACATAGCTGCCGATAACTTTGCGAACCTGATACTTCATAATGCTTCTTGCAAGATGAGCGCGCTCGTTGCCCTCGTTTTCGGCGGCTGTAACATCTCTGTCGTCACTGCTGATTCCCGAAACGCCGAGAATGCCCGATTTCTTGTTGAGGATTTCGCTTGTCTGAGCGGGGGACCAGCCCTCTTTTTCCTGAAGGAAGGTGATAACAGAGGGGTCAACCGCGCCGCAGCGAGTGCCCATAATGAAGCCGTCAAGCGGAGTAAGACCCATGCTTGTGTCAACGCACTTGCCGCCCTTGACTGCCGTGATTGAAGAGCCGTTGCCGAGATGGCAGGTGACGATTTTGAGGTCTTTTATGTCTTTGCCCATAACTTCGGCACAGCGTGCGCTGACAAAGCGGTGAGAGGTTCCGTGGAAGCCGTAGCGGCGAACCTGATATTTTTCATAATATTCATAAGGAATGGGGAACATATATGCCTCGGGGGGCATTGTTGAGTGGAAGGCATTGTCAAAAACAACAACCTGGGGCAGCTCCTTGCCGAAAACATCGACGCAGGCTCTGATGCCCTGAATGTGAGCGGGGTTGTGGAGAGGAGCAAGGTCGCAAAGGCTCTCAATGCCCTTGATAACCTCTTCGGTAACAAGCACGCTTTCATTAAACAGCGCGCCGCCCTGAACTATGCGGTGACCGACGGCGGCGATTTCGCTCAGATCGTCGATAACCTTTGCGTCGCCCTCGGTGAGAACCTTTTTAACCTCAAGGAAAGCTTTGGTGTGGTTTTCAAAAGGAACCTCATATTCAAATTTGCGTCCGTCAGCGGTTGAACCGCCGATTTTGCCGTCAACGCCGATTCTTTCGCAGTTTCCTTTGGCTATCATTTTTTCGTTGTCCATATCGAAAAGCTGATATTTCAGAGATGAACTGCCGCAGTTGATAACAAGAATTTTCAATTTCAACACTCCCGAATATTTAAGATTGACTTGATTTTAAGTCGGTAACTGTTATATTATATACTTAATGGTTGTATTTTTCAAGCATTTTATTACATTTATAGAAAGGAATGGCATAAATATGATTGCTGCGGGCATAATTGCCGAATATAATCCGTTCCATAACGGTCACGCCTTGCTTGCGGAGCGGGCGAGAGAAGCGGGAGCGGACTGCATTGTTTCCGTTATGAGCGGCAGCTTTGTTCAGCGCGGCGAGCCTGCGCTGATGAATTGCGAAGTGCGTACAAGGGCGGCGCTTGAGAGCGGGATTGACCTTGTTTTGCAGCTTCCGTCCGTTTATGCCGTTTCTTCCGCTCAGCGTTTTGCAAGGGCAGGCGTTGCCGTCTTTGACGGGCTCGGCTGTGTTGACCGCCTTGTTTTCGGAAGCGAAAGCGGGGACACCGAAAAAATAGCGGCGGCGGCAGACGCGGTTTACTGCGCCGAGATTGAGCCGCTCATTTCTGCACATCTTGAAAAAGGAATTTCGTTTGCCGCGGCAAGAGAAAATGCGCTCCGTGAGTTAAGACCCGATACGGCGGATATAATAAAAACTCCGAATGATATTCTCGGAGTGGAATATGTCGCCGCGCTCAAATTTTTCGGCAGCCAAATCAAGCCTGCCGCTTTTGCGAGGGTTGGAGCGGAGCACGATTCCTCCGAGGCACACAGCAGCTTTGCCTCGGCTTCGCTTATCAGAAGCCTGATTAAAAGCGGAGGGGATTGGCAAGGCTTTGTGCCCGCAAAAGCGGCGGAAATCTATTCCCGCGCGGAGCTTGCGGATATAGGGAGGATAGAAAACGCCGTACTTTATAAGCTGAGAACCGCATCAGCCGCCGAGCTTTCGGACGCGCCCGATGTAAGCGAGGGGATTGAAAACAGGATTTTATCTGCCGCAAAGGAAGCGGTGAGCCTTGAAGAGCTTTATGCGCTGGCAAAGACAAAGCGTTATTCCCACGCAAGAATAAGGCGGATAGTTATGAATTATTTTCTCGGAGTTACCGCCGCAGACCTTGAAATACCCGTGCCGTATATTCGGGTTCTCGGCTTTAATTCCGTCGGTGCGGAGCTGCTCAGGGCGGCAAAGCAGACGGCAAAGCTGCCTTTGGTAACCAAAGCGGCGGACATTGCGGACATCGGAGAAAATGCTCAAAGGATATTCGGGCTTGAATGTTCGGCGGGCGATATTTTCTCACTTTGCTATAAAAAAAGCCTTCCCTGCGGAGAAGAAAAGAGGTTTAAACCGATTATATATAGGTAAATTATTCCGTGACAGACCTGTTTGAGGGCTGCTGCGCGCTTGATTTTGCGCCGGCAGCCCGATTTCTTTATCGGAAAGTTGTGAGATAGTCAAATTTAACAAAACCCTAAAAAATATTAACAAAAATTTTGATAAATTTATTTAAAATTTCGTATGATTGCACAAATAAAAATTTTTCCATAATAATTTATAAAAAAGGCTTGACAAGTACCCCATCTGCCGATATAATATTAATCCGTGTCTATAATGGAGTTTATTACCCTATAATTTAAGCTAATTTTGCGCGTAAATTTATTAAAATTATGGGTAATAACTATGCAAATTTCGGCTTTCCACAAGGAATGGAAGATTTAAAGAAACGGAGTGATTGCTTAATGCTGAAAATGGATCCCGTTAAGCGCGGAAGCTGCACACGCATGAGTTTCGGAAAAATCAAAGAGGTTATGGATATGCCCAACCTCATTGAAATTCAGAAAGCGTCCTACAAATGGTTCATCGATGTAGGGCTGAAAGAAGTTTTCCGTGACATGGCGGATATCACGGATTATACCGGAAACTGGGTGCTCAGCTTCGTTGACTATCGCATGGACGATAAGCCCAAATACACGGTGCGTGAGTGCAAGGAGCGCGACGCAACCTATGCCGCTCCCATGCGCGTAACCGTTCGCCTTCAAAACAAGGAAACGGGCATAATCAAGGAGTCCGAGGTCTTTATGGGCGATTTCCCGATAATGACCGACAGCGGAACCTTCGTTATCAACGGCGCGGAAAGAGTTATTGTTTCACAGCTTGTCCGTTCCCCCGGCGTCTACTACGGAATGACCCACGATAAAACGGGTATCGAGCTTTACACGAGCACGATTAACCCCAACAGAGGCGCATGGCTCGAATATGAGACCGACGCCAACGACATTTTCTATGTCCGCATAGATAAGAACAGAAAAATCTACATCACAGCGTTTATCCGTGCGCTCGGTCTTAGCTCCAACGACGATATCCGCCGCTTCTTCGGCGAGGATAACAAGCTTGAAGCAACCATGGAAAAGGACGAAACGAGAAACACCGAAGAAGCTCTTATGGAGGTCTTCAAAAAGCTTCGTCCCGGCGAGCCCGTAACGCTTGAATCCGCCCAGCAGCATATTGACAATCTCTTCTTTGATCCCCACAGATATGATATTTCCAGAGTTGGCCGCTATAAATACAACAAAAAGCTTTCAATGCTCAACCGCCTTCCCGGCTGCACCGTTGCACAGCCCGTTATCTCCGAATACACGGGCGAGCTGCTTGCCGAGCCCGGCGAGGTTCTGACAAAGCAGAAAGCCATTGAAATTGAGCAGGCAGGCGTTATGAGGGTTGTAGTTGCCTGCGAGGACGGCAGCGAGCTGTTCGTTATTTCAAACGGCATGGTTGAGCCTTTGGCACTGCTCCCCGACAGCATAACCAAGGCGGAGCTTGACGAGATAGGAATTAACGAGAAGGTTCGCTTCTCCGTTATTCATGAAATTCTCGAAAAGTGCGGCGACGATAAAGAGGCTCTGCTTGCCGAAATGGCAGAGCGCTGCGACGACCTTATTCCCAAGCACATTATTGTTGACGATATCTTCGCATCCGTCAACTATGTCAACTGCCTGACCAAGCATGTCGGAAATGTTGACGATATAGATCATCTCGGCAACAGACGAATCCGTTCCGTAGGCGAGCTGCTTCAGAATCAGTTCAGAATCGGTCTTGCAAGAATGGAAAGAGTTGTCCGCGAGAGAATGGCTATTCAGGCTCAAGAGGATGAGGATAAAATCACTCCGCAGACCCTCATCAACATCCGCCCCGTAATGGTTGCAATCAGAGAGTTCTTCGGCTCATCTCCGCTCTCTCAGTTCATGGATCAGACGAACCCCCTTGCCGAGCTTACTCACAAGCGCCGTCTTTCGGCTCTCGGCCCCGGCG
>JAEDGK010000045.1 GCA_016297555.1 Clostridiaceae bacterium | reverse complement strand
CACAATTTTATGACTACCTACTATTGAAATATTTATCTGAATGTTGTATAATATTCAGTATTCAAAAGAAATAAACAAATACAGCTTTTCAAATATATTTTTCGTATTATTTTTAGAGGAGTAAGATACTATGAAAAAGCTTATTAGCGTATTGTTGATTTTTCTTCTTTTGCTCGGTTCGGTTATCAGCTTGGTTGCTTCTGCTGCCTTACAGTCGGAAAATGATATTTCCGCCCGTAAATTTGCCGATGAAATCGGAGCTATGCTGACTGCTGTCAATGAGCAATCTGCAATGCCCGGCAGAGATTCGCTTGATTTTTCTGATTCGGAATTTGCTTTGGCAAGGCTCATCGTTAAGAGCAAAAGCCCCATTGATACCCGTAACTGCTCATCGGTTATAAGAGGCTGTGATGATTTGTGGGTGCTTCAATTCGGCTCTCCCGATGAAGCCTCAGAAGCGTTTGACTATTACTCAACGCGAGCGGGAATTGATTTTGTTGAGGCGGATAAAGAGGTTTCCGGCATTTGCTCCGTAAGCTCCGACGAAACGGAAATTGAAGGCGAACCCGAGGAAAACAGTAAATATCTTTCCTGGGGACCGGAACACATAGGAATTGACCGACTTAATAGCAGTATTCTGTCAAGCGGAGCAGAAATCTCAAAAACCGTTGTTGCCGTTATTGACACCGGAGTTGATCACGATCACCCCTTTTTTGAGGGCAGAGTTTTGCCCACGAAAATCAACACCAGTTCAAGCGGCATCCGAAACAACTCAACGGATGATAACGGACACGGTACCGAGGTTGCGGGCGTAATTGCAGACTGCACGCTTTCAAACATTTATATAAAGCCTTATAAAGTTCTTGACAACCACGGAAAAGGAACACTCATTTCAGTTGCCGCGGGGATTAACTGCGCCGTTAAAGACGAAGTTGATGTTATCAACATATCCATTGGCTTTGATGAGGATTCTGAAATACTGAAATCAGCGATAAACGAAGCTCAAAAGAAGGACATTCTCATTGTAGGCGCTGCAGGAAACAGCGGCTCTGATGAGCTTCTTTATCCTGCGTCTTACAGCGATGTTTTGAAGATTGCCGCCGTCAACGAGATGAATGTTATTGCTAATTTCAGCAATTACGGCGATGATATTGATTTTGCAGCTCCGGGCGTTCAAATCAAAACAACTTTCTTGAATAACAGATATGTTACGGTTAAAGGCACTTCTTTTGCAGCTCCGTTTGTTGCTTCTGTTGTTGCCGCGCTTATTTCGATTTATCCCAATATGTCTTCGGAGGATATTAAAGACATTCTTATCGAAAATGCCGTTTGGCTAAATGAAATCAACTCCGCCGCAAAATGCGGCAACGGTCTTGTTTTTGCCCCGGAGTTCAGCACGGATATCGCCTTAACCAAAAGAACCGCCGAACCTGAATTTTCTGAGAGCGGCAGGATTTATTATGAAGAAATTGATCTTGAAATAAGCTGTGAAACTCCGAATTCCGTTATTTATTATACAACAGACCGAACAGTTCCTTCAAAAACAAATCCGAGCTCAAAAATATATGACGGCTCCCCCATTCATCTGTCACAAGCAACGGTAGTATTGGCAGTGGCTTACTGTGATAATCACTATCGCTCATCGGTTGCATCCTTCGAGGCAATAATTGCGCCGGAAGTCAGCGAGAATTTGCTTGATATTGACGCCGACGGCTACATAACTGACTATAAAGGTGAAGCAACCTGCATAACAGTTCCCGACTCCGTCAACAGTATAACAGTAAAAGGAGTCGGAAGCGGAGCTTTTGAAAGCAGCGGTTTAACGGAAATCATCTTGCCTGATAGCGTTGAAGAAATCAAAGAAAACGCGTTTAAAGACTGTGCTGTACTCAAAACGATTATTGCAAAAAACGCATCAATAATAGGAGATAATGCTTTCTATAACTGCATTATGCTGAGAAATCCAATTCTCGGCAAACTTAATCAAATCGGTAAATATTCATTTTTTAATGTATGCAGCAAGCAGTATTTGCTGACAGAAAGAACTTTTTCGCTTGAGCTTGAAAATCTGAAAAGCATTCCCGAAGGCGCTTTTATGCAATCGGCAATTTCGCGCATAAGCCTCAGCTCAATCGGAAGCATAGGAAAAAACGCGTTTTCCGAATGCTCAGCACTTGTCAGCATTTATGCCAAAGGAATTGTTACCATGCCAAACGGAGCATTTAAAGGCTGTGTTTCGCTTGATACCGTAGATATTTCGGGACTGACATATGTTCCCGTAGGAGCTTTCAGCACCTGCACAGAGCTTAAAAAAGTTGTAATTCCAAACGCCACATACATTTGCTCAAACGCATTTGAAAACTGCGTTTCGCTGACCGATGTTTCACTTAACAAAGCAGAAACAGTCTATTCAAATGCTTTCAGCGGCTGTACAGAGCTTATAACGCTTTCTCTGCCCGCAATGACTTCCTTTGAGGAAACGATTTACAGCAGCAATGTTGCACCGTCAATGCCCGAAAATCTTGAAACTTTCAGCGCACCCAGTCTTAAAAAGACAATAACCGATATGTTCAAAAAAGCCACTAAGATAACGAACATATATCTTAATTCTGCTGACGAAATTGCCGAATATACTTTCAGAAATTGCCATAATATTTATATTCTGAATATTGAAAGCGTTGAAAAACTTAAGCCCCTTTCTCTTACTGATTGCACAATCAGGTTTATTGATGCAAGAAATCTGATTTCGTCCGATGATATGCCCGATAACAGCGGCATCCTGCTCTCAAATAACTTTATTGAGTCAACCGATACCGCCGAAAATCTGACTGTTTACGGCACTCCCGGCACATTTGTTGAATACTACTCACAGTATAAAGGCTACAAATTTGTGCCTATCCCTTTCCTCGTCAATGAACTGCCGGAATATATTACGGAAAACAGTGAAAGCATTTATATCAGCGCAGTAGGGTTTGACCTTAAATATCAATGGTATTGGAACACGGCTAAATCGACCGAGGGCGGAACGCCCATTGACGGCGCAACTTCAAATTCCTACACTTTCACCCAAAGCGACACGGCTCCGTATTATTACTGCGTTATAACTCAGAGTGACCGCAATAATATATCGGTTATTAAAACAAGCATTATCACCAAAGATACTAAGCCTGCCGATTACACGCAATATTATGCTGCGGTTGAAAAAGCAAACGCAATCGACAGAAGCCGTTACAGCAATATTGCTTTGCTTGACGCGGCGCTGAGCGAGGATGTAAGCGGCAGATATTCCTGCGAGCAAGCAATAGTCGACGCACAAACGCAGGCAATATTAGATGCCGTTGCCGCGCTCAAATTAAAAACTGCGGAGGCTTTGTCTCTTTACGCTTCCAAAACAGAGCTGAGAATATTTCAGGCTGTAAGGATTGTGGCAGTAGTATCTCCGACAGACGCTATTTACAACGGTATAGAATGGAGCACGGATAACCCGAAAGTACTGTTGGTTTCAAAGACGGGAAATGTGCGCTGTATCGGCAGCGGAACCGGAAATGTTACGGCAAAAATCGAAAACCCTGACGGAACAGTTGTTACAAACACAATCACAATAGAGTGCGAATTGACAACCATTGAAAAAATACTCGGCTTAATTTTCAAAGTAATTTTTATTATTGCTGCTAAGCACGATATAATGTGTTTAACATTCTGAGAAAATCAAATATAAAGCATAAAAAAGGAATCCGATCAGGCTGTCGGATTCCTTTTACTATTATTTTGCCTTTGACTCGCAGTAAATACATCTGTAAGTTTTTGTTGCAGGGTCTGTAAGCCTGAAAATATGGGGTAAATCCTGCTCGGTTGTCGTTATGCACCTGGGGTTTCTGCATTTAAGAACATCTTTTATTTGGGTAGGCAGGGTTAAATGCTTTTTCTCGCTCAAAACACCGTCTTTAATAATATTGACCGTTACATCGGAATCAATGTAGCCGAGTGCATCAAGGTCAACCTGCATTTCGGAGTCTATTTTTATTATATCTTTAAGACCCATTTTTTTGCTGTGAACATTTTTTATTATTGCAACCGTGCAGTCAAGCTTATCAAGCTCAAGCTGATAATAAATTTCCATGCTTTTGCCCGCTTTTATGTGGTCAATAACAACACCGTTTTTAATAGAATCAATATTCATTTATTCTACCTCCAGCAGCTTGAGAATAAGAGCCATTCTTATATATTTACCGTTAAGCACCTGCCTGAAATAGCACGCTCTCGGGTCGGAGTCAACAGAAGTGTGTATTTCATTTACTCTCGGCAGCGGATGAAGAATTGCAAGATCTTCTTTTGCGTTGACAAGCTTCTCGGGAGTAAGAATATAGCTGTCTTTTAATCTCAGATAATCCTCTTCATTAAAAAATCTTTCACGCTGAACACGGGTCATATAAAGAATATCCAGACTCGGCATAACCGCTTCAAGGTCGGTTGTTTCAGTATATTTTAAATTATCCGAGGAAAGTATGCCTTTTTTAAGATATCCCGGAAGCTGAAGCTCATCGGGAGAAATCAGCACAAACTCAATTCCGCTGTATCTTGAAAGCGCTTCAATGAGAGAATGAACCGTTCTGCCGAATTTCAGATCTCCGCAAAATCCTACCGTTAAATTGTTAAGTCTGCCCTTTTCACGCTTGATTGTGAGCAAATCCGTCAGGGTTTGAGTAGGATGATTGTGACCTCCGTCGCCGGCATTGATAATCGGAACGCTTGAAGCCATTGAAGCAACCAGCGGGGCGCCCTCCTTAGGATGACGCATTGCTATTATATCCGCATAACAACTTACCGTTCTTGCCGTATCGGCAACACTTTCGCCTTTGGCGGCAGATGAAGAATCTGCCTGAGAAAAGCCGAGAACCTGACCGCCAAGCTCATACATTGCCGCCTCGAAGCTGAGCCTTGTTCTTGTTGACGGCTCAAAGAAAAGCGTTGCAAGCTTTTTATACTTGCATTTTTCACGGTATTTTTCGGGATTAGCAATAATATCCTCCGCTTTGGCAATAAGCTCATCAATTTCATCGGTTGAAAGAGAAAGAATGTCAATAAGACTTCTCATTTTGCTCCTCCGATCCAGCTCTCATCGGACGGATTGTTTCTGAAAGCTATAAGGCGGGTAATATCTTCGGGTTTTATATAGCCGGTTTCTGCGGCAACCTCGGCAACAACATCAAAATTTGTAAGGCTGATGTTTTTAACGTTGGCTTCTGCAAGTCTGTCAAGACCTTTTTTCATTCCGTAGGTAAAAATACTCGCAATTCCGAGAACCTCAGCCCCCGCCTCACGCAGAACATTAACAACCTCGATAACGCTTCCGCCCGTAGAAATCAGATCTTCAACAACAACTACTTTCTGACCCTTTTCGAGCTTACCCTCAATCTGATTGCCTCTGCCGTGATCCTTTGCACCCGAGCGGACATATCCCATAGGCATATCAAGTATGTGAGCGGTAATAGCCGCGTGAGCAATACCTGCTGTTGAAGTGCCCATAAGAACCTGTGCATCGGGATAGTTTTCTCTGATAATCTTTGCCAAACCGTTTTCAACATCGGTGCGGACTGCGGGAGCAGTCAGAGTTAATCTGTTGTCGCAGTAAACGGGGCTTTTAATTCCGCTTGCCCAAGTAAACGGTTGCTCCGGGCGCAGAAAAACCGCACCGATTGAAAGTAAATCCTTTGCAATAAGTCTTTCCATGATAATACCTCCTGATTTATCCGACAAATTCACTAACGCATCTTCTGTAAGCTTCCACGGGATCTGCGGCGGCGGTTATCGGTCTGCCGACAACGATATAATCCGAGCCGAGTTCCTTTGCCTTTGCGGGAGTTGTTACTCTGACCTGATCGCCTACATCTCCGTCCGCAAAGCGCACACCGGGGGTAACCGTCAGGAAATCAGAGCCGCAGCGAGAATGAACTTTTCCGCTCTCAAGCGGAGAGCATACAACGCCGTCAAGACCTGCGGCGGCGGCATTTGCCGCATAGTGCATAACAACCTCGTCAAGCGGCTTATCAATAAGAAGCTGTTCCCTCATTCTTTCCTCACTCGTTGAAGTAAGCTGAGTAACAGCAATAAGCAGAGGGCGTGTTCCGTCGGGGCGAGTCAGCCCCTCAACAGCCGCCTGCATCATTTCAATGGTTCCGCTTGCATGAAGATTTGTCATATCAACATCAAGTCCGCTGAGAACGCTCATTGCTTTTTTAACGGTATTGGGAATATCGCATAGCTTCAAATCGAGAAATATTTTGTGACCTCTCTCCTTTATTTCTCTAACGATTGACGGTCCTTCGGCGTAAAAAAGCTCCATACCGATTTTTACATACGGCTTCTCATCCGTAAATTTGTCAAGAAACTCCATAACCGCCTGTTTACTGCTGAAATCGCAGGCTACTATTACATCTTTACCCATTGTGTGCACATCCTTTTATTTCATTTAAATTTTTGATTCCGTATTGCTCCATAACCTCGGGAAGCTGCTCAATTATCTCCTTGCAGGCATATGGATTGACAAGATTAGCCGCGCCGATTTCAACCGCCGTTGCGCCTGCCATAATCATTTCGACAACATCGCGGACATTGGAAATTCCGCCCATTCCGACTATCGGAATATCAACCGCTTCACTGACCTGATAAACCATTCTGAGCGCAACGGGCTTTATTGCCGCTCCGGAAAATCCGCCCATTTTGTTGGCAATTACGGGCTTGCGGGTTTTTAAATCAATTCTCATTCCGAGAAGAGTATTAATAAGGCTCACGCCGTCCGCACCCGCCTGCTCGCAGGCTTTGGCGATTGATACAATATCGGTAACATTGGGCGAAAGCTTAATTATTACGGGCTTTTTGGTGACGGCTTTTACCGCTTTTGTTACCTGAGCCGCCGCCTCGGGAGATGTGCCGAAGCTCATACCTCCGCCGTGAACATTGGGGCAGCTTACATTTACTTCAAGCCATCCTACCTGCTCCTGAGCATCAAGAAGCTCGCAGGTATAAGCATATTCCTCAACGGAAAATCCGCTGACATTTGCCATAACAGGCTTTGAAAAACACTTTTTAAGCTTCGGCAGTTCTTCGTTAATAACGGCTTCAACTCCGGGATTTTGCAGACCTACTGCGTTAATCATTCCGCTTTCACACTCTGCTATTCTCGGGGTGGGATTGCCGAAACGAGGTTCTTTGGTAGTACCTTTAAACGAAAAAGTTCCGAGGCAGTTAATATCGTAAAGCTCTGCAAACTCATAACCGAATCCGAAGGTTCCCGATGCGGGAATAACGGGGTTATCAAGCTCAATTCCGCAAAGCTCAACCTTTGTGTTTACCATACTATTTCCTCCCTGTCAAGCACCGGTCCGTCTTTACAAATCCGCTTATTGCCGTATTTGGTCTTGCAAGAGCAACCCATACATGCGCCGAATCCGCAGCCCATTCTCTCCTCAAAGCTGTATTGCCCGCCGGCAGACGCCGTTTTTTCTATTGCTCTGAACATCGGCATAGGTCCGCAGGTGTAAAAATAATCGTAATCAATGTTTATAAGAGCATCGGTGACAAAGCCTTTTACTCCGCAACTTCCGTCAACCGTTGTCACAATTACATCCGCGCCCAAGGCAGAAAATTCATCTTTATAAAAGATTTCGCTATTGGTATTAAAGCCGAGAATAACGGTTACATTTTTACCGAGTGAAATCAACTTTTTGCAGAGGTTATAAAGCGGAGGAATGCCGACTCCTCCGCCGATGAGAACGGGTTTTTCACCGCATTTTGCTACATTAAAGCCGTTGCCCAATCCGCAGAGAACATCAAGCTCCGCGCCTGCGGCAAGGCGTGACATTGCGAGAGTGCCCTCGCCCACCGTCTTATAAATTATCGTTATTTCCTTATCGTCATAATCGCAGATTGAAATAGGTCTGCGCAGATAAAACCCGTCAAGACTGATATTGATAAACTGACCGGGAGCGGTTATTGACGAGGTATCACCCTCAAGCTTCATTAAAAACACGCTGTCGGTCAAAGCCCTGTTTTCCTTAACGGTATATATTCCCCTGTTCATTCTTTTTCACCCTTTCTCCAAGCGACTTTGCCGCCGCTGACGGTCAGCATACATTCGCCGAATACGCCATAACCCTCAAAAGGCGTTGCTCTGCCCATAGTCATAAATTTATCGGGGTCAATCACATATTCTGAATTCAAATCAAACACGGTAAAATTATTGTCCGCATTGTTTTCAATGCCGAAACGCTTAGAGGGATTTATACTCATCAGCTCAATAAGCCTGCCGAGAGATATTATGTTTTTGCGGACAAGATATGTATAGAGAAGAGGGAAAGCCGTTTCAAGACCGACTATTCCCATTGCGCTTTTTTCAAGTCCTCCCGCTTTTTCAGAAGCGGAATGAGGCGCGTGGTCGGTAGCAATCATATCTATCGTTCCGTCACAAATGCCTTCAAGAAGCGCTTGCCTGTCGCTCTCATCTCTGAGCGGAGGATTCATTTTAAATCTGCCGTGCTCCTGTAAGTCTTTATCACTCAAAAGCAGATAATGCGGAGCTGTTTCGCAGGTAACATCCACGCCCGCCGCCTTGGCTTTTCTGATAAGCTCTACACTTTCTTTGGTTGATATGTGGCAGATATGATATGAACATCCCGTCTCGGCAGCAAGATGCAAATCCCGCTCAATCGGTTTCCATTCGCTCTCGGAGCAGATACCCCTATGGCCGTGAGCCGCGGCGTACTTTCCTGCATGAATATATCCGCCGTGCAGCAACGAATTATCTTCACAATGGGCGGCAATTATCTTACCGACCGATTTAGCTTTTAACATCGCCGCTCTCATCATATCCTCGCTTTGAACGCCTCTGCCGTCATCTGAAAAAGCGGCAACAAACGGAGCCATACTCTCCATATCAGAAAGCTGAGCGCCGAGCTCTCCCTTTGTTATCGCTCCGTAAGGTAAAACCTTAACTGCGGCGGATTTGTTTATTATTCTAAGCTGCTCATTCAGGGACTCCTTGCAGTCCGGAACGGGATTGAGATTAGGCATGGCGCAAACCGCAGAATATCCTCCCCTTGCCGCCGCAAGAGTGCCGCTTTCTACCGTTTCTTTATAAGAAAATCCCGGCTCTCTGAGATGAACATGAACATCAATAAAGCCGGGAAAAACAACACAGTTATTAAATTCAAAAACAACATCGGAGGCGCCGTCAGAAACGCCGCCCGTAACAACGAAATCGGCAGGAGCTTCCTGCCCGTATTTTTTACAGCCTCTGATAATAAAGCTCATCGTTGATTCCTTTCTGCTTATTCGTAATAAAAAATGCCCTGCGGCATACCGCAAGACACACAGCAAATCCGCCCGAAAATCAGGCAATACAAACAACTCTGTGCAATCTTGCCGGCATCTCTGTACCGAATTAAAGATTACTTATCGAAAACAGTATAACATATCTGCCGAAAAAGTCAACAGTAAAAATATAAAATATCCTTGCTCTGCACCGAAAACAAAGCGGCGGCATATATCGCAGATAAGCAATATATGCCGCAAATAATTACTTTATACTTTCTTCTATTCTTCTGCTGTCAATTTCAGCCTTGATTTTATCGTATTTTTCGCCGAAAAGCCAATATTTTTTCTTATACACAATATAGCCGGCGATACAGAGCGGTATAGGAATGAGGAACATAAATGCTCTGAGGATTACCAAAGAATTACCGCTTATCATCGCCGCGGCATCGACCGTATTTCCGCTTACATCAACAAACTGCTGAACGGTCTTTTGAAGCTCGGGATCAAAATACTCTCTTATATTAGGAAGCCCTGCAACGGAAATACCTATTCCGAGCACAAGCATACCTACTGCGCCCGCAAATTTTGTGAGCAAGGTCTGGACGCTGAAAATAACGCTGTCGCCCCTGACGCCCGTTTTCCACTCGCCGTAATCCACAACATCGGCAATCATAACCGTTGAGCCGATCTGCTGCATTCCGCCCGCAAGCATAAAGCAAGCGCCCGAAAGAGCAACAAAAACTGAGTTGATAAAGTGATATTCTTTGCCCGGCTTCAAAACAAAGAAAATAAAAAACATGAGAATAAAGCTGACTACCTGCAAAATATATGAGGCAGAAAATATTTTTTCTCGTGGAATTTTCTTTGTTATCAGGCTGTAAAACATCATAGCAATTCCCTGCCCCGTGCAGGCAATAATCCAAAAGAGCGTGTAGCTGTAAGTGCTGTTAAGATAATTCGCGCCGTTTTCATAGCAATAAACAAAAAGATACAGAATTTGGCAGGTGGCAATGGTTCCTCCCGTCTGATAGAGCACATAGGTCAGCGCATAAGCACGAAGCTGATCATTGGTTTTGAACATTCTGGCAATAATTCCGAGGCTGACTTTGTTATGAGGGATTTCATATTTTTCTCTGTTTCCGATTACCGTAAAGCATACAAAAACAAGCATCATCGCCGAGGCAACAATTCCGAGAATAAGATATGCCTTTTCCATTCCCTGAGCAGAAAATTTTGGAAGCACAAATGACGAACCGATTGTGCTAACGGTAAAGCCTCCGAATCCGCCAACAAGCTTTACAAAAGAGCTCGCTTTGTTTCTTTCATCGGTTGTGTTTGCTATTGTGGGGAGCATTGACCAAAACGGAACATCCAAGACCGTGAAGCTCATTCCCCACAAAACATACATTGATATATAATAGAAATAACGCAGTCCCTCGCTCGATGTATGTATCGGATAAAACATCATCACAAGAAAAACCGCATTTGAAAGTGCGCCTGCAAAAATCCAAGGGCGATATCTGCCGAAACGGCTCTTTCCGCAGTTATTGACAAGCGCCGCAAGCATCGGGTCATTAATCGCATCCCAGAGCTTTGCAAGCACGAAAGCCACCGTCATATAAAGCGGATTTAAGCGCATATAAATGCACAAATAAACCAAAAAGAACGCATTTACGCAGTTATTGCTGACCTCGCGACCGAGTGAGCCGAGAGAATAAGAAGCTATTTCAAAAACTGTCAGTTTGTTTTTATCGGCGTGTTTTTTCTTCACAGGCAAAAGCCTCCTTCGGTAAGCATTGAAATTATATTAACCCAAATTTTCCGAAATGTCAAATACAAAAATATTCTTAATTCTTATATAAACGTTTTAAATATATTGCGAAGCCAAATATTTTGTGCTATACTTCCTATATACTCAGTTATTCTTTATTATCAGGAGGTAAAAAAATGTCTCAGGAAAGCAGTCTTGCAATGAAACAAAAAAGAACCGCTCCGTCGCGCTACGGTTTTGCGATGTTCGGCACATCAATTCCCATCAATATGTTCAAATCCTTTGCGGCAATTTACTATGTGGATATGCTCGGACTTGATATGAAAAAGTATTCACTCATTATATTTATCTACACATTTGTTGACGCAATCGACAACCCCGTTTACGGTTTCCTTTCAGACCGTACAAGAACAAAATGGGGCAGAAGAAGACCTTGGCTTCTTATCGGCACCCCCCTTCTCGTTCTTTTCTTCATTCTGTTTTATAATGTGCCTGTGTTTATACAAACAGAAAAAGGTATGCTCTTTATATATATGCTCCTTATGTATATATTGACGGGCACATTGGATTCACTTGTCAATGCCAACTACGGCGCTCTCTTCCCCGAGCTTTTCAAAGGCGATGACGAAAGAGCAAAGGTAAACGGCTTCCGTCAGATATGCCAGCTTTTCGCTATGGCAATCAGTATTGCACTTACCCCGATGATCACAGGCAAAATAGGTTATCGACTCACATCACTTATTTACGGCATCGTTGCTGTTGCGGTTATGATGTACTGTTTTTGGGGATGCCACGAAAGTACCGAATACATAGAGGAAAGCGAAAAGCCCGGACTTTTCAGCAGTATTTGGGCACTTGTTACAAACGGAAAGTTCTGGATTTTCGGCTTTGCCGGCGCGTTCTATTCAGCAGCTTTCTCACTTGTTTCTCAGGCAGTTTCATTTTATGTAAAATACACTCTCGGACTCGGCGGCAACATGACAACGGTTATGCTTGCAGTTGTGCTTGTTGTTGCCGTTATCGGCATACTTGTCTGGTCCAGAATTGTTAAAAAGTGGTCCGTAATGAAGGTATGGCGTTCCGGTCTTCTCATTATGGCAGTCAGCTTTATTCCTCTTTTCTTTATCAACAGCCTTATCCCCGCTATCATCGCCGCCTGCTTCGTCGGTTTTGGCGTTGGCGCCTGCCTTACCACAATGGACTGCATCGGCGCAAAAATTATTGATGACGACTATGCAAAACACGGCATAAAGAGAGAGGGCATTATGAGCTCGCTTATGGGCGTTATGAACAGACTTAACGGTCTGTATGTTTCACTCGCTTTCTATGTTGTTTCAGATCAGTTCGGATTTATCAGCGGCGACGAACCCGGTTCAAACCCCGGTATGGCTGCAAGAATTCTTCTTTGCGTATTCCCCGCCGCCGCAATGCTTCTCGCATCGTTATTTGGTCTGTTCCTTAAATTCCCCGAAATGGACAAGAAAGATGAAAGATAAATTTTTAATCATTAACGCTGATGATTTCGGCTATAACGGCGAGCAAAACAAAGCTATATCCGAGCTTTACGGTGCGGGGCTTATAACCTCAACATCAGTAATGGCAGTTGCAAACAGCGCAGATGAAGCCTGCGCTTTCGCGGCTGCCTCCTGCTTACCCGTCGGAGTTCATCTGACAATCAATTCAGATAATCCCGAAAACCGCTGGAAAAGCTTGAGCGGTGCGGCTTCACTTGAGGATTCTTTCGGACTTCATTGCTCTCAAAAGGATATTGCGCTTAACGCAAAAAGAAAAGATGTTGCCGCAGAGCTTGAAGCTCAATACCGTTATTTGACCGAGCGCGGCTGTACTGTAGACCACGCCGACAATCATTGCGCTACTCTCTACGGAATAAACGGCAGGAGGTTTTATAAAGACGCATATGATTTCTGCCGCAGACATTCCCTGCCCTATCGCTTTCCCAAGCGTCCCGATTTTCTGGAACGCCAGCTTGGAAGAAGCGTTCCCAAGCCGATTATTATGCTTCATTCGCACATTGTTGCTCTCGGAGAAAAAGCCGGTGTCCGTATGCTTGACGACCTTGTTTCAAATCCGTATTCAATGAGCAAAATTGAAAGCTATGACGCGCTCCGCAAATATTATCTTGACGCTGTTGACAACTGCTGTGACGGAATCACGGAAATGTTTCTCCACCCCGCTTATCCCGCAGACTGCGGAGACGAGTGGCAGAAGCGAGTTTATGAGCTTGAACTGCTTAAAAGCGGCGATATTCTGAGCCGTGCAGAGCAAAAAGGCGTTAAAGTTGTTTCATGGCAGATATTCAGCGAATTAAAGTGAGGTTTAAAAATGAACGGCAAAACCGAAATAAGATTTGCAACCGCTCAGGATATACCGATTATTCTCGATTTTATAAAGAAGCTTGCGGAATATGAAAAAATGTCGGATGAGGTTGTTGCCACCGAAGAACTGCTCAACGAATGGATATTTCAAAAGCAAAAGGCAGAAGTAATTTTTGCTCTTGAGAACGGCAAAGAGGTTGGCTTTGCCCTGTTTTTCCATAATTTCTCCACTTTTCTCGGCAAAGCAGGAATATATCTTGAAGATTTGTTTGTTCTCAGTGAATACCGCGGCAGAGGTCACGGTAAAGCTCTGCTGTCAAGGCTTGCAGAAATTGCCTGCGAGCGCGGCTGCGGCAGGCTTGAATGGAGCTGCCTTGACTGGAATAAACCAAGTATCGACTTTTATCTTTCGCTCGGCGCATCGCCTATGGATGATTGGACTGTTTACAGAGTCACGGGTGAAAAGCTGATTCAGCTGTCTCAGCTTTGAAAGGAAAAGATAATGAAAAAGTTTAAAATACTTTACGGCTTATTGATTTCAGCCGCTGTTTTGCTTTGCGGCGCAATGTGTGCGACGGTAGCTTACATCTACTGTGATATGCTTTGGGGCATTAAATATGAATGCTTCAGTGCTCCAGCTTCCGTTGCTTTCATTTATGCCGTACCTTTTGCGGCGGTTATTGCCTTAATTCTCATTTCTGCGGCCTTCGTCAGAAAAAAAGCTCTAAAAAAACCTTGACAAATTCAATCTTTATGATATAATAATGATAATGATTATCGTTATCAGGAGGCACAAGCAATGCAAAGACACAGCAAACAGCGCGATGCCGTTCTTGCGAATCTGTGCTCACGCTGCGACCACCCGACAGCGGAAGACATCTATTTTTCTCTCAAAAGCTCTATGCCGGCTTTAAGCCTCGCCACGGTTTACAGAAACCTTGCCGCTCTTGAAAGCGCAGGCAAAATAATCCGAATTGAGGCGGGCGGAACTGCGAGATACGACGGAAATATGGCTCATCACTATCACCTGACCTGCCTTAGTTGCGGCGGTGTATTTGACATATTTGCCGACGATGATTTCGGAATTTGCGAAAAAGCCGGAAAGCTGTTTGACGGAACAATAATTTCTCACGCGGTTATTTTTACCGGCTATTGCCCCGCCTGCTCAAAACAGGCAGGATATGCATAATTTTGTTTATTAAAAATTTTTATTTAACGGAGGAAAATCATTATGAAAAAGTTTGTTTGCACCGTTTGCGGCTATGTCTATGAAGGCGAAGCAGCTCCCGAGAAATGCCCCCAGTGCGGCGTTCCCGCTTCAAAGTTTGTTGAGCAGAAGGCTGACGAAATGTCATGGGCAGCCGAGCATGTTGTCGGCGTTGCCGCAGGCGTAAGCGAAGAAATCCTTGACGGTCTGAGAGCTAACTTCTCCGGCGAATGCACCGAGGTTGGTATGTATCTTGCAATGGCAAGAGTTGCTCACCGTGAAGGCTATCCCGAAATCGGTCTTTATTGGGAAAAAGCAGCTTATGAAGAAGCAGAACACGCAGCTAAGTTTGCTGAGCTTCTCGGCGAGGTTGTTACCGACAGCACAAAGAAGAATCTTGAAATGAGAGTTGAAGCCGAGAACGGCGCAACCGCAGGCAAAACCGCTCTTGCAAAAATGGCTAAGGAGCAGGGTCTTGACGCTATCCATGACACCGTTCACGAGATGGCAAGAGACGAAGCGAGACACGGAAAAGCATTCAAGGGTCTTCTTGAGAGATACTTCGGCTAATATATTATTAAACTATTTTGCAGCGCGGGTCATTCCGCGCTGTTTTTTGTTGAAACAAAAATGCTGTTGTGATAGAATAATAATATTGAAAGGAGCTGAATTAAATGGCAAAATACGAAGGTAATTTGCGCGGCGATTTTAATGAAATACTTC
>JAEDGK010000044.1 GCA_016297555.1 Clostridiaceae bacterium | reverse complement strand
GCCGACTTTCAGCGGCGGGAGTGGAGCGCATTGCAAAAGAGAGAGTGGACGATGCTGCATACTGGGAAAAGAAATTTAAAGGCTACCGTTTTCTCAGAGCGTTTCCACGCTTTAATGAGTACAACGGCCATTGGTATTTAACCGTTGTCATGTACGCCTCCGGTGACGGTCCCGTACCCAAGTGGGATATTGACGACTGGGTTAATGACGATTGAAAGGTGCGTGTTAGATGTGTTCATAGTTTATGACGATTTATATGAGTTTTCGCAAGCAGTTATCAGGTGCAATGAAACAGCTAAGAAAAACAAATATGGTTTTTGTCCGTTTTATGACCGTTGTCAAATTGATGACGAGGAAAATCGTCATATTCAATGCGGTGAAATAAAGACAGATAAAAAGGTAGGGTTTTAATATTATTCAGCGGAAAGGTTAAGGCAATATGTTCGAAGAAGATTTAAAAATACTCGAAAATCAAATATCAAGAGCAAAAGCAAGTCTTAAAGGGAAAAATAATACCATTGAAGGCTATCATATTGCTCGCAGAATTGAAATTCTTGAAGATATGCGCCTTGACCTTCTTATTCAGATTGAACATGCAAGGGAGGATTGAGATCATTGACTGTAAAAAGACTTAATGAATTATGTCATGAATTACAAAACCTGCGAGACGAAATAAAAGAAGCGGAAATCAGAGCGGATAGCATACCCGGTGGAAAAATCAACGGTATGCCTTCCGCTAAAGGTTTTGGCAACAGTAAAGAATACAGTTATCTTTCATTAATCCACAAAAAGGAAACAGTGTTCTATGAAAAATATAATAAAATAAGCATCAAATATTCTGATGAGATAAAATACATAGCCGGAATAAAAGAAAAAACAACACATGATATTTTTGTGTACCGTTTCTTATATGGCTTGGAATGGAAAGAAGTCGCAAGCATAATAGACGGAATGAAATCAGCGGATAGCGTAAGGATGCGTGCAATAAGATATTTACAAAAAACTGCATAGATATTGACGTTCGGCAATTTTACGGCTATAATATAAAATAGAAGATATAAAGATGTTGTTGTTTCAAGCACTCTGCAAAGGGTGCTTTTAATTTTATAAGGAGGGTATCATGGATGACAAAAAGTTAACGCAACAGCAGGAGTTATTCTGTCGGGAATATGTAATCGATTATAACGGCACACAGGCCGCTCGCCGTGCAGGATACTCCGAAAAAACGGCAAGGTCTCAGGCTTCAAGACTGTTAACAAATGACAACATTCTCTCGCGCATACACGCGATACAGATTGAAGAGTTAAAAAAATTATCAGTTACTCCTGAATCTGTTATAATGCGATACTTAGAAATTTATGACCGTTGCATGCAAAATAAACCTGTCATGGAGTGGAATTATAGTGAGCATAAACTCGTTGAGACAGGTGAATATACTTTTGACTCAAAGGGTGCTATAAACGCGCTTTCAAAAATCGGTGATTATCTTGCGATGTTTTCAAAAAATATCAACCTTAGCGGAAAAGTTGACACCGGCAATTCAGAACTTGCCGAAATCCTTAATCAGTTACGAGCTCGGAATGATGCCAAATGATTCTGAGCGAAAAATATTTAGACTTTTTGCAATCAACTGCAAAGGTTGAGGTTCTTGAAGGAACTACTTTTGCAGGAAAAACAACGGTGGGAGTTGTTAAATTTATGCTTCAAATTGCAGAAAGCGATAAAAAATTTCATATTATTGCCGCCCTTGACCTTGGTACTTTGGAAAAGAATATTATAAATTCCGAGCTGGGAATTTGTGATATTTTCAGCGGTTTTGTTTCTTATAAGGCCGGAGGCTCCGGTCAAATAACCTTACCCCATATTCTATATAAAACCCCAAAGGGCGAAAAGGTTATATACACGCTCGGTTATGATAACAAAGCCCGTTGGAAAAAGGCGCTGGGCGGTCAGTACGGCTGTGTTTATATTGATGAAGCAAATATTGCCGATATGGAGTTTATTCGAGAGGTGTCAATTCGATACGATTATTTGATGATGACGCTTAATCCCGATGACCCGTCATTGCCTGTTTATCAGGAATATATAAACCATTGCCGCCCAAAAGATAAATGGAAAGACGGTACCCCTCCCGAAATGCTTGAACAGCTAAAAGAGGAAAAGCGGGACGGTTGGATACACTGGTATTTCACCTTTGACGATAATGCAGGACTGACCGCCGAAAAGAAAGAACAGCTACTCAGCGGAACGCCCAAAGGAACAAAACTTTATAAAAACAAGATTTTAGGACTTCGCGGCAGAGCCACGGGTCTTATTTTTAATTTGGAAGATAAGCACATAATCAGTATTGACGATGCGAGAAGACTTGATTATGTGCTCTTTTCATGCGGTGTGGATACAGCGTATTCACAACAGAGCGAGGATACCTTTGCTTTTATATTTACGGGGATTACAAGTGACCGCAAAAAGGTAACTCTTGACTGCGCCGTATATAACAACAAAACGAGAAAAACACCGTTAACGCCCAGTGACATTCCACCGCTGTTAACGGAGTTCCTTGAACGCAATACCGAGATGTGGGGACTTGCAAGGAATATTTTTATTGATTCAGCGGACCAAGCGACTATTTTGGAATGTCAAAAATACAAACGTCGCCACGGTCTGATTTATAATTTCAATCCTTCGTGGAAAAAAACAACGATTATTAACCGCATAAAATTACAAAATGGTTGGATGGCTCACGGTGATTTTCTTATTGTAGGCGAAAACTGCAAGGAAAACATTGATGAGCTTAATTTATATTCTTGGAAAGAAGATAAAGACGAGCCCGAGGACGGTCATGACCACACGATAAACGCAGACCAATATTCATGGTTGCCGTTTAAGGATAAAATAGGAGGAAATACGCTTGAGTAAAATAGGCGAAAGGATGAAAACGATGATTAGAAATTGGCTTGATATACAGCCTGCACCGATAACATCGGTAAGCCTGACAGAACAAATGCCATTTCCGTTAAAGGCAATTGAGAGCCTTATATGGTACAGAGGCGATGCTTCGGAGCTTGACCAGTTTTATAAACAGACTGCAAACAACAGTGTAATAGCAACGCACTTTTGGTCAGCGGCAACAGGGCGCAGCACACGAAAAATACACTCGGGACTGCCGGCAATAATGGTAGATACGCTTTCTTATCTTGTAAAGACAGATTTAGACAAAGTTGAATTTACCGATAATGTGGGAACGGAAAAATGGGAAAAGCTATGTGCCGATGAAAATTTTGATTTCAGTGATATTGTGGGAAAGGGAGTTACGGGTGCGCTTTCATCGGGAGACGGTGCGTGGAAGATTTCTATTGATAAATCGGTGTCACAAATCCCAATTGTCGAGTTTTATTCAGCGGACCGCGTGGAATATGATATAAAACACGGCATTATATGCGGAATAGATTTTATAACTGATATTCCTCATAAGGGAAAAGTGCTTAAAATCCGTGAAAAATACCGTAAAGGAAAGGTAAATTATGAGCTGTACGATAATGACAGACTTTTATCAGCGAAAACATTAAAGGAAATTACGGGATTAGATGATATCGTTTTCAGCGATTTTTATATGGCTGTACCTTTTAAAATTTATGACAATCCTCAATATAAAAACAGAGGTAAAAGTATTCTCTGTGATAAAATTGACGATTTTGACGCATTTGACGAGCTTATTTCTCAATGGATGGACGCATATCGTCAGGGGCGTACACAAAAATATATACCCGAAAATCTTATACCCCGTGACCAATTTAACGGCTCGTTAAAGCCTCATAATCCCTTTGCCAATGAGTACATAAGTATTGAACAGTCAATGAGTGAAAACGGTGTTGTCAGTGATAAAATTCAGGTAGTACAACCGCAAATACCTTATGAAGCTTTCGTGTCAGGATACACGCATTACCTTGATTTGTGCTTGCAGGGAATTATGTCACCGGCAACGCTTGGTATTGATTTAGGAAAAATGGCGTCCGCCGATGCGCAAAGAGAGAAAAAAGATATAACCGGTTACACTCGAAATACCATAACGGGAAAACTCGAAAAAGTTCTTCCGAAGCTTATTTCGTCAATTATGATGACCTATGATGTTATGACAGGTAATGCGGTGCAGAGCTATAAACCGAAAGTAATATTCGGAGAATATGGTGCGCCTGATTTTGACAGCCGTGTTAATACCGTGGGACTTGCCGCATCCAACAGCATTATGTCGATTGAAACACAGGTGACGGAGCTGTGGGGTTCAAGTAAGGACGAAGATTGGATTTCAGCGGAAATCCGCCGCATAAAAAACGAAAAAGGCATTGAAACGGTCGATGAGCCGAAAGTAGGCGAGAGTTTTGACGGATAAGGAGCTTGCCGAGCTTTTTGAACAGCTTGAAATCGAGCTTATTTCTTCACTGAACCGCACCTTGGAAAAGCATAAACAGTGGGAAAAAAGCCTTGGATTTGATTGGACCTCATGGCAGTCTTTAAAGATTAAAGGCTTTGAACGGTTCCGTCGAGAGTGTGAAAGCATAATGTCAGATTACAGCGACATTATTAAAACCGAAACACGTAAAATGTTGGAAGAACAATTCAGTGAGGGCGAAGAGCTTGAGGCGGAACAGCTTACCGAACAAGGTTTTACCGAAACCTCAAACGAAAATTTCTTTGAGATTTTTGATGAGAAGATTGAAAGTCTTATTGAAGAAATACACGGTAAAGAAACAACAGCGGAAAAATCAGCTTTAAGAATGATGAACGATGTTTACCGCCAGACTATGATACAAGCTGAAATTGCCGTTTCAACAGGCGCAAAAACCGTTCAGCAGGCTATCGAGGACGCTGTAAGAGCCTTTGCCAAGCAGGGAATTAACAGTATTGAATACCGTGACGGCAGACGGGTTAATATCGCTGATTATGTTTATATGGCGCTTCGTACTGCTAATACCCGTGCCGGGCTTTTGGGCGCCGCAAAACAAAGAATGGCGCTCGGCATTGACACCGTCCGTGTAACCTCATACAACGCTTGCTCCGAAACATGTTATCCGTGGCAGGGAAAGGCTTATATTGATGATGTTTTCGCAAGTTTCAGCGGAGAAATTTCGGGAAACATGGGAAAAAGCAATAACGGAAAATGGTATTTACTTTTATCCGTTGCCATAGAAGCAGGGCTATTCCATCCCAATTGCCGGCACAGCCTGACATCATATAATGAAAAAAACGGCAAATCGCCGCAGGTCGATGAGAAGAAAGCGAGAGAAAACTATAAACTTGAACAGCAGCAAAGAGCATTGGAGCGAAAAGTCCGTTATTGGAAGCGCCGTGCGGAGGCGGAAAACAATCCTGAATTTAAAGAATTGTATAAAAAACAGGTAAGGAACGCTCAAAAAAATCTGCGTGAGTTTATAGGTGAGCACAGCGATGTCCTTCGTCGTGACCCGTGGAGAGAAAAGACCTATAATATGCCTGAGGGGACAAGAAAGCGTAATCCCAATGAAAATCAATTTATACGATATCGTGAAAGACTCGGTGAAAACGCCCCAAAGACGCTTAATGACTTTGAGATAGTTAAATATGGTAACAATGAAGAATGGATTAAACTTCAAACGGAATATAGGTATAAAGGCGTTATAGACCGACTTTTAGATAAAAATCCAAATCTCAAAGTATTTTTAAAGGCTTCGGAAATACCTGATGAGTATAATGAAGCAGCAAGGTCACTTACCTATAATCAAAGAGACGGTATTTATCATTATACGCATTATGAAGAGGGTATAAGGATGAATAAGTATCTTGGCGGCGACCCTGAAACCGTATTATCAGCGGATGAATTAAGAAATCTTCAAAATACGCAAGATGCATTAAATAATTGTTCTTTGCCTTATGATACTGTTCTTTGGCGCGGTGCAGATTCAAAATATCTTGTAGGATTCGATAAACTTCCAAAGAGACTTGCAGAATGGAAAAATAAGACATTATCTTATAAAGGATTTTCTTCGACAAGTATAATTAGAGATTCATCTTATATAAATTTATCAGACAAAGATACACAGCTGATAGTAATAAAAAAAGCAAATAAAAGCGGAGCTGCTTATGTAGAAAATATTTCATATAATCATTTAAATAATCTTAAAGCAGAACAAGAAGTGCTATTGCAAAACGATGCAAAATTGAGTATAATAGAAGCACAGAAATTTAGAGGTAAAACTATAATCGTAGTGGAGGTATTATAATGCCGAAATTAAGTGAAGAATTAATGAAACAATACCGAGAAGATTGCAAAAAAGCAAAAAGCAATTTAGAAGCTCCGATGTTAGGGGAAGTGTTAACGCCATTATGTGCATCTTGTGAACATATCGATATGAAATATGGAACTTGGGATGCCCCAGTATGCGATATTTATGGTGAAAATCCTTTGTATTTAGATTGTCATCATTTTGATTGTCCATATTATAATCAAATCAATGATATTGATGACTGCCATTTACCCGAACACATGAGAAAAAACAATAAATAATTTTCAGCACTTGCTAAGCAGGTGCTTTTATAATGCTTATTTACTGATTTAAGCACTTATCGAAAGATAGGTGCTTTTTTCATATCTAAATCTATATGAAAGGAGACAAGATTATGCCCTGTGAAGAAAAGAAAAAGTGCGGTGAGCCGGAGGAAAAGAAAAACGGCACCGAAACAGCAAATCAGGATAGTAATGCTTCACCCGATGCGGAAAACAAGGCTGAACCGCAAAACGAAAATCAGCCCAGCGCCGCAACACCTGAAAAGTCAGCGGAAAAAGCCGAGTCTGAAAAGAAAGACAGCAAAACAAAAGAAAAGGCTTCTGATGAAAGTCAGGTTGAGAAAAACGGTAAAGGTGCTGACGAAAAGCCCGGTGATGAAGCCTCAGCAGTTAATCCTGAACCTGCGGCGCAGTCAGCGGAAAACAACACAGACCTTGAATTGCTCAACACAAAAGCGCAGCTTGCCGCATTTAAAAGCGGTGTCCGCGGTGATGTGGTTGAAGACGCTGTCTGCCTTGCGATGCACGATGCAAAAAAGAACGGCGCAGTTACTGAAAAAACAATCGCCGATGCATTGTCAGGCGTTCTTGACCGTCACCCTGAGTGGAAAAACGCACCGGAAAGCGCAAATAACATTCGGGTAGGTGCTGACGGCTCAAAAGAAACACATTCGTCAAATGACGAAATATCAAAAATTTTCGGCAATAAATAAGGAGGAATAATTTATGCCAAACACAACAAACTATGCGATTCAGTTTGAACCTGAAATTAAGCAGAAATACACCCGTGAGTTGCTTTCGGCAGACCTCACAACGCAAAATGTAAATTTTGTGGGTGCAAACAAAATAAGAATTCCCTATGTAACCGTTTCGGGATACAAGGACCACACCAGAAACGGCGGATTTAACCGCGGTAACGTAGGCAATGATTTTATGGAAAAAACACTTTCCTTTGACCGTGATATTGAACTTTTTGTTGATTCTATGGATGTCGATGAAACAAATCAGGCGCTTTCAGCGGCAAATATCACAAACACATTTTTGAAAGAACAGGCAATTCCGGAAACGGATTGTTACCGTTTTTCGAAGCTTTATACGGAGTTTACTTCTCTCAGCGGAACAGCAACCTCGGATGCGCTTACCGGTGCCAACATTCTTGATAAATTTGATACGCTGATGGAAGAGATGGATGAGGACGAAGTTCCCGAAGAGGGCAGAATTTTATATTTAATCCCGTCCTTATATAAGCTTATCAAAGAGGCTGAAAAAATCACCCGTACACTTGAAGTGACGAGAGATGCAACGGTTAACCGCCATATCCGTATTCTTGATGAGGTTAAAATCAAGAGAATACCCAGTGCAAGACTTAAAACTGCTTACAACTTTGCAGAAGGATATGCGCCTGCGGTCAGCGCCAAACAGATGAATATGCTGCTTGTACATCCCGATTCGGTTATTGCAACTGATAAGCACGCCTATATTAAACTGTGGCCGCCCGGTTCTCATACTCAGGGAGACGGTTATCTGTATCAAAACAGAAAATACGGCGATTTGTTCGTAATCAACACGCGCACAGAGGGCATTAAAATTAACCTTGCATCAGAATAAGGAGTGATATTATGAAGATGTATGCAGTAAAAGACAACCGTGAGCTTGAAGTCACAAATGATGCCGAAAAATCCGCACTTATAAAGCAAGGATATGACATCATTGATGAAAAGGGCAAGCTTATTGCCGCCGGCAGGGGTAAAACCGTGCCTTATGAGCAGTATGAGACCATTAAGGCTGAAAATGAAAAGCTTAAGGCTGAAAATAAAAAGTTAAAAGAAGACAAAAAATAAGGAGCTGATTATATGTCAGCCTACGCAACAAAAGAAATGTTCCGTGAGAGGTTCCCGAATACCGAAATGACGGATGAGCAGATAATATCAACAATACAAGCCGCAAGCGTTGATGTGGATACACTGACCTTTAACCGCATTACCGCCTGCGGCTTTGATATGCTTACCGATTTTCAAAAGTCAAAGGTAATAAATGCTGTATGCTGTCAGGCAGAGTTCCGATTTCAAAATCAGGAGTTGTTTGACAGCCCGATAGCGTCTTACAGCCTCAACGGTGCGTCTGTGACTTTTGATAAAAGTAGGTTAATAACCGTGGGCGGTGCCATTACATCAACGGATATTTATGCCGAGCTTAAACAAAGCGGTCTTTGCGTCAGGAGGCTTTAAAAATGAAATACCCTAAGCTTGTGCCGCCTCGGCTTTGCAATTCAACAGTTAATGTAATATTTTTGGGTGAGCTTGATATTGAGGGTGCTGAAACCGTGTTGCGTGAATTCAGCGGAAAATGCAATTTACAGGTTAAAACAAGGCAAAGGCTTACAGCTGATAAGCGCTTTGTGACAATAAATGCCGTTGCCTTGTTTGACGGTGACATTGCTCCCGGAATCCCTCATCCCAAAGGTACGCTTTCCGTTAAAGAATTATTTGCTTTGGAAACAGAAAAAGGCATTGCCATTGAATATTTCGCTTTCGGGAAAGAGTATCGTATTTATAGCATCGCCAAGGAATTTAATCCTGACGGAACGGTAAATTTCACACGATTGGAGTTAACGGAATGAGCTGTACGGTAAAAGTAAATGTAAAGCTTGATAAGGCTTTTATAAACCGGCTTACAGAGGATATTAAAAAAGCGGCTTTACTTACAATCGAGGACGCAAAAGACGAAATTGCGCAGTCGCAGACGGTACCGAAAGATGAAGGACACCTTCAGGACGATGCTTTTACCTTTCTTATTTCAACACCGCCTGAAATCACAGCAACTCTTGTGTACGGTCTGCCGTATGCCCGATATCAGTATTTCGGTATCAGCCGTAACGGTGCACCTCTTAATTATCAAACTGTCAACAACCCTTTCGCCCGTTCCCATTGGTTAGAGCCCTATTCGGACGGCGTGTATTTAAAGGAACTTTTCACAGAAAATCTTAAAAGAATAAGGGAGGGCGGTTAATTGCTTTATTTATCCGATATTGCAAAATACATAAGAAAACAGATGCCGGGAATAAAAAACATTTCATCAGGGATTATTGATACATCTGTTAATGAAAGCATAGGTGTTTTTGACAATAACCGTTCTCAAAATACTCGTATAGCATTGGGAGGAGCTGAAAACACCCGATACTATGTGAAAAAAGTTACAATACTTGTGCATTGGGGCAAAACACAGAAAGAAGCTTTTAATAAGGCCATGGAGCTTTATAATCTGTTTTTCGGTATTTCAGATATTGTAATCAGCGGAAAGCATATTGCTTTTTTTAAAGTGTATGAGCCTCAGAGCATCGGTTACACACAGGAAAAAATATATGAATACATAATTCCTGTGGAAATTTTTGTAAACAGGGAGGAATAAATATGCCAAAAGTCGGAGTATTTCCGGTTTTTAACAACAAATTCAAGATTGAAATTGCATCAGAAATGACTGATATTGCCGAAATGGAAAGCTTTTCTGTTGCCATAGACGGCAAGGTTGAGGAGTGGTCACCTTTTGAAGAAGAAGGGTGGACAAAGCGCCTTATGACCGGCAAGAGCTTGACGATTTCACTTAAAGGCAAGCGTTGTGTCGGTGATAAAGGCAATGATTATATTGCAGGTCTTGCATTTAAAACAGGGCAGGATTGCAACGGTAAAATGCAGTGGGAATTTCCTTCAGGAGCAACGCTTGATGTACCGTGCGTAATCAGCGTTACAAATCCGGGAGGCGGTGACAGTACGGCTGTTGACGGCCTTGAATTTGATATTATGTCAAACGGAAAGCCCACATTTACACCTGCACCGGCGGCATAATTCAAAATCACCCTCTGTCAGAAGTGCAGGGGGTGATTTAATATATGGGAGGAAATAACAATGGGAAAACTTTATACATTTGACGATAAACTTCTTGTAGGCGGTCCGGAAATCAGAATAGGGGATAAGTGCTATCCTGTTGATGACCGTACTAAAAAGGTCAAAAAGCTTTTAAAAGACTTGAATGCGGTGGAAAAAGATGATGAGGGTATTATTGATACCGACGAAATGATAATCAAAGCCGCATTTGATAAAAACGCAAAAGAAATATTAAATATGGATTTACCCTACGCCGCACAGCAAAAACTTGCACAGATGGCACTTGCTGCGATGACCGGCGAGGAATACGAGGATAACGATAAAGACCGATTTCAAAAAGAAGAGAAATCGGAAGAATGAAAAAAATTCCTACGATGATTTTTACGATTTAGAGTTTGACGCCGTCTTGATTGAGCAATCCATTGCAAAGCAGTATCATATTCTTCCCTCAGAGCAGCAAGAACTTTCATACAGCGACTGGTCAAAGCTGGTATCAGGGCTTATGAATGATACGCCTCTCGGAAAGGTTATTGAGATTCGCAGTGAGGACGATGCGGAAATTATAAAAAATATGAATTCCGAACAGCTTGCAATTCGTAATGAATGGCAGGCTTTTTATAATTCTCAAATCACATATTCCGAATCGGATATGCTCGAGCAAGCAGAAATGCTGGAAAAGATAATGGCGTCATTGTTCGGATAATCTTATAAATTACCCTAAAAGGAGGTGATTTTGTGTCGGAAAAAGACAGTGCCGGCGTTGTATCTCTTGATTTGGTCATAGAAAATACCGCAGAACAGCAGATACAAAAAATTGCCCAAAGCGCTGTTAAACCTGCAAAAAAGCATTTTTCAGCAGTAGGCAAAGGTATAAACAGTTCCGTTGTGGCGCAGATTGACGGTATTAAGAAGAATATCAATGATAGTATTTCAAAACCATTGGAAAAAGCGTACCAATCCTTTAAAGAGCCCAAAAGCCTAAAAATTGCTACTGACAGCATAGGGCTTATGGAGCAAAAAATAAATAATGTGTATGCGCAGATGGGGGCACTTGAAAATAAGTTAGCCTTAGTTGAAGCCGAATATGAGAAAATCGGCAAAGAAAAGGGGTTCAACAGCGAAGAGGCGGTGAAACTTGAAAATGCCATAACCTCTATTCAGGGGAATTTAATCAGTTTGCAATCAACTGCAAATTCTACATCGGAAAAGTTGCAAAAAACTATTGAAGCGCCGGCAAAGGCAGCCGAAAAGGCGGCTGAAAAAATAGCCAACGAAATGGAAAAGGCCGCCCAAAAATCGCGACAGGCATTTGAAAAGGCTTATAACGATATTATAAGCAATGCTCAAAAAGCACAACAACAGTCTATTGAATGGGCTATTAGGGCTGAAAAAGCAAACAGCCGTTCTGCTTCCCATGCGGCAAAGCATGCGGAAAAAGCATTCAGCAAACAGGCAAAAGCCGCCGCTGCATATGCCAATAAATATGCCGATGCTCAATCAGATGCCGCCAATGTTTCCGTAAAGGCTTTGGAAAAAGCTTATAAAAGAATGGAAAAAGCTGCACAAAACTCCTCGAAAGCAGCTATACAGGCCTCAAAAAAGATGGCAAAGGGTTCTGCCGGAAGTGCATCATCAATGGGCAGAGCCTTTGAACGGGCGGGAAAGACAATTACGCGCTCATTAAAGGCGGTATTTGTAACCGCTGTGCTTTATAAATTCTTTAAAGCGTTTAAGGATAATATATCGGGTGCGCTAAGTAAAAACAAAGCCTTTGCAAAATCTCTTAATGAAATAAAAGCTAATTTGTCGGTTGCATTTACGCCGATTATTGAGGCTGTAATGCCTCTTATTAACCGTCTTGCGCAAGGGATTGCTACCGTCACAAAGTATATAGCCACTTTTATTGCCGCAATATTCGGTAAGACATATAAGCAAGCGGTAAATTCCACAAAAAAGCTACAGGGCGAAGCAAAAAAGGCACAGGCAAGTACAAGCCGAGATTTTGATGAGCTTCATAATGTTGATAAGGACGAGGATTCTGAGGAAACCGGTGTTAATTATGATGCTCTCGATACAAGTCAGCTTAATACCGGCCCTATGCAGAAATTTCAGGAAATTCTTGAAAAAATAAAAACAACCATTGATAAGATTAAGCCGGCATTTAAAGAGCTTTATGATAAAGGAATTAAACCCATTGCCAAATGGATAGGTGAAAAGCTTAAAGACGCTTTCAAATTTCTCGGTGAGCAGTTAAGCAAGGTCGGAGATTGGTTCGTAAAGCATAAAGACTCATTTGCAAAGCTGGGTGAAGCTCTCGGAAAGCTGTGGGATGTTTTAGAACCCATTTTAGACGCCGCTTGGGAAACTGTTAAAACTGCCGTCAGCGGATTGTTTGACGGATTGCTTGCGGCGTTCGGTTCAATAGTTGATATTGCACCTAATGTTATTGATTTTGTAACCGCTTTATTTACCGGTGACTGGGATGAGGTTAAAGAAACCGGCAAAAACATCCTTATAGGCTTGTGGAACGGCATTAAGGAGCAATGGAAAATTCTCAAAGAGCTTGCTGTAAATCTGTTTAACGGACTTATTGATATTGTTAAGACGATTTTCGGAATTCACTCACCGTCAACCGTTTTCTCTGATTTAGGAGGAAACTTGATTGAGGGCTTGATTGAAGGTATAAGCAAAGTTTGGGAACAACTCAAAACTGCTTTCACCGAAAAAATTGATAAGTTTAAAGCTTCTGCAAAAGAAAAGTTTAATTCCGTCAAAGATACCATTCTTGAAACTTTTGGTGATTTAAAAGACGGAATTGCGGAAAAGCTTTCTGCGATTTGGGATAAATTTAAAGAGTTTATAAATAAGATTTTCGGCGGCGTGGAAAATATGATAAACAAGCCCATTTCCGCGCTGAACAAGCTTATTGATAAACTCAATTCGTTAAAGGTGGATATTCCGTCCGCTCTCGGCGGAGGTACAATCGGCTTTAATATCGGGAAGTTTTCACAGGTCTCAATACCTCGCCTTGC
The DNA here is from genome assembly GCA_016297555.1 of Clostridiaceae bacterium. Classification (GTDB taxonomy): domain Bacteria; phylum Bacillota; class Clostridia; order Oscillospirales; family Acutalibacteraceae; genus CAG-177. Next base: position 2,287 of record JAEDGK010000044.1, on the reverse strand, counting down.
CCGAGGCGGTATTGTTAATAAGCCTACGCTGTCGCTTATAGGTGAGGCCGGCAAGGAAGCTGTTGTTCCTTTGCAAAACAATACCGAATGGATGGAAAAACTGTCAGCAATGTTCGGCAATACTATCGCCGCCGTATTGGTTCCCATACTGCAAAACTGTTTTGCAAATAAATCAAGTCACAGCGGCAGCGAAAAAATGTCTTTAAATATTGACGGAAAAACCTTTGCGGAAATTATAATTGATGTGTTGAAAAAATATCCGCAAACACCCGATTGGAATTTGATATAGGAGGGATAAGTACGGAAATCTTAATTAAAAGCATAAACGGCTGGGTTCCTCCGTCACCTGATAAGTGTAATCCTGTACGGATAACTCAGGTTGCGAGTGAAACGGATTCTGTGGGAAATTTGCAGATTAAGAAAATACTTTCTGTAAAAATGAAATTTGAAATTGAATGGAAGTTTTTATCTAAAAGTACAGCGCAAAGAATTATGCGAGAGTTTCAAGATTTCAACGCTCTTGTAGAGTATGAGGATTTATTGACGGGCGAAATTAAATCGGGGCGTTTTTATCCCGGAGATTATCAGCCTGTGCCGTCAGTTGTGTATTGGAACGGTGAAATGCTGTATAAATCATTTCCTATAAATATTGTTGAGAAGTAAGGTGATACCTTTTGTATAATGTCACGGAAAAATATAAAAATCAGGTAAAAAAACTGCCGCAGAATTATCGTATGGAAGTTGAGGTTATATTTGATGTATCAACCGAGGGCATATGCCTGAAAACGGAAAACGGAGAAACACTTACAACAGAAATAGGGGATACACTTGAGTTTCCTGCTCCCGGCTCAATGCATATTCCTGCCAACGATATTTTTGATTCAGGCTTTGCTGAATGTGTATTTTTAAGTTCTTTTTCTGTGGGTACCTCCGTGCGCCCAAATTGGTGGGTAAGAATAAACAATAAAGGCAGTAAATATAAAAACAACGCTTTTGCTTCGGCTGAATTTCATCCTCGGTTTATATTGTATGACAATGACGGTAACATAACCGACACCGTTCCAATCGGAATTTATTTTACGGATAAAATCACAATACAAGGCAGTGATTTGCATATTGATTGTTTTGATAAAATGGCATATACAGAAAAACTGTTTATTCCGACAGGAACAGATAGAACATTGTATGAGATTGCCTTGGGAATTGCACTTGATGTGCGTTCTGTTCTAATAAACACGCCTCAGGAATTGCCGATACTCTCTTTGATTGTTAACGACACGATTTTCAGCGGCTATTCTAAAAAACAAGTACTGGAACTTATTGCCTGTGTGTCAGGAAGCTTCGTACAGTTTGATAATGACGGTAACCTGGTTTTCAAGTGGTTTACACATAGCGGAGTGGAACTGAACGGCGATAACTCTAAATCGCCTTTGTCTTTAAACGGAAACACCTTTTCTCTTGACGGTAATCCCGTTAAGGTGACAGGTGTTTCCATTGTCTATGAAGACAGTGAATTGGCACGGATAGGCACTGATGATTATTTACTTACCATAAATGAAAATCCGATAGCCGCAAATTATCCCGATGAGGTTGCCGAATTTATTTTAAATCGGTTGAAAGACACACTATATATTCCTTGCGAATGGAACCGAATCGGCGGTGACCCTGCTCTGCAGCTTGGCGATATTGTCACAATAATTGACAATAAGGAACCGTATAATCCCGAACATTATGATAAGTACAATAAATATCCTCTTTATATGACAAGCAGGAGCTGGCGTTATAACTGCAGCGGTTTTTCAGATGTTTATAAAGCTTCGGGAAATGCCGAAAAGGATTTGAATACCGATAAGGGCATGACTTTGTCAAAACGCACTTCGAAACTGGCAAAACGCATTACCGAAACGAAAAAAGACTTAACTGAGGATATGGATAAACGGCAGAAATTTCTATTGATATTTAACGAAACTATTGCCGCCTCAATGGGCTTTTACAGTACTGTGGTGGAAGATGACAGCGGCGCCGTCGTGCAATATATGCACGATAAACCGGAGCTTGCCGACAGTAAAACAATATATACCAAAGGAATAAACGGATTTGCTTGGACAAACGACGGCTGGAATAACGGTAATCCTGTTTGGCAATACGGTTTTGATAAAAACGGCAATGCAATCCTTAATCAGATTTACGCTTATAACTTGACTGCGGATGTAATTGTTTCGGGTCTTTTAAAGTCCAAAAACGGCGCTTCGTGGATAAATCTGGACGATGGAACTTTTTCATTTGG
>JAEDGK010000043.1 GCA_016297555.1 Clostridiaceae bacterium | reverse complement strand
TTTGATTTTACCGTTTATACTCGCCTTTGCGGAAAAATCACAATTATGCAAGTCAAAATAAATTCTGATTATTAATTTTAGAGAAAGGAATGGTGTAAAAGTAGCACCTAATGAGGTTTCATATTTATCTATTGATTGAATTTTTATATAATTAATGTCTACCGTCATGTTCTATTAAAAATGTGATTTATAAATTCTTCACAGAGGGTTAAATTGTATTTTTCAAAGTGATAAATATCACTTTCGCTCCATTCAAATTTACCGTCATTGTAAAGCTTTTCCGCGGTATTTACAGTTTGATTGTTTTTTCTGTCTGTTACGCATTGAGAAGTTATCCAAGAATAATTAAAAGATTTGAGATATTGCAAGATATTATCTTTTTGAGGGTGAGGATTGTCTGAATATTCATTTTCAGATAAAGCAATAGGTAAATATTCATCTTGGACTGAAAGAAACGAATTCGTCGGCGTTGCCAAATTTGTTTTTTTCAAAATACAACAACTCTTTTCTGACATTTATATGAAAGTGATTTGGTGAATATACAGTAGCATATCACTATGATGATTGGTCAAGGATTGATTCACAGATGATTCCTATGCTGTCAATGATATTGTTTTCATTAAAACCCGATTTTTGAAGTTTGTCAGCAATAAAATTCTCATCCCAAAAATTTCTTTCATAGGAGAGCAGTCGGGGAAAAACATATTTTCAACTGTTTCCCTGACGAAATCACAGCAGGCGGCATGAGAAACAAGATGCTCGTCATTATCAGGATAAATATTATATCCGATTCCGTCTGATTAGGACTAAAAACACGAATAACTTTTCGCCAATTAATCACTTTATCAAGTTATTCTCTTCGAGCTGTTTAATGAAATCCGCGATATCCTCGGCTGCCTCCTCGGGCGAAACTTCAAACTCGGCGGTAACGGCTTTAACAAGCTCGTCAAGCGTTTTTTCGGTTTGAAGCTCCTCCCAGAGCAGCTTGCTGACGATATTTAAAATGACAATATGACCCGAGCCGTTTTGCGCGTCTGTCGGCACGGCGAGATATTCTCCTGCGATTTCTCGCATAAGATAGCCCGGTTTTATGCAATATTTTTCTTTTTCCATAGCAAAATACCCTCTTATTTAAATTAGTGCTTCGTCAATACCACAAAAAGCCGAGCAGCAGAATTCGGATTATCAGTTGCCACCAAGCGTATTCAACGGTTATTTTGAAGCTTGCCGTGCAGCCGCCGTATTCAACCGTTACGGTTTTTTCGCCGACGGACGAGGTCGAAAAGCCGGAAGCAGTTATGCCTTGCTCGGCGGTCACCGTTTTTTTGCTTCCGTCGGAATAAACCGCTTCGAGCACAAGCCCGTCAAGCTCGAGCTGTTCTCCGCTTTTGTAGATATATTTCGTTTTGCTCGGGGGAGACACAACGCTCAAAGAAACAACGCTCGGAGGAACAAGCCTGCCGCTGACGGTGATTTCAGCCTTTGCCTTATATTCACCGTCAATCGATTTGGCGGTGATAACTGCCGTGCCTTCTGCCAGAGCCGTCAAAACTCCGTCGGAATCAACGGATACGGTCTGCGGTGCGCTGCTTGTCCACTCAACCGCTCTGTTGCTTGCATTTGCAGGCAAAACCTCTGCAAAAAGAGCCTTGCTTTCGCCTGCGGCAAGAACTGCCGAAGTTTCCGAAATGCTTATGCCCTCGGCATAAACCGTTTTGTCGGTTATGAATTTTGAAAGCCGGGGAATTCCGTAGCCGTAATATATATCAAAGCCTGCGCTGCCCAAATCAGCGCAGCTTTTTTTTATGGCGTCCTGAGTTTGGAGCGCGTTACATTCGGGGTGTTCAAGCCTGAAAAGTGCCGCAGAAGCGGAAATAAAAGCTGCCGCCATAGAAGTTCCGCTTAGCTTTTTCAGCTCTCCCGAGGCGGAATATCCGGTTATATTCATTCCCGGAGCGCACACATCAACCTCTTTGCCGTAGTTTGAAAGCCCGTCAGCAAAGCTGAGATTTTCATAAAGAGAGGTTACGGTTATTGCGCTGATGTTGTGAGCGGGGCAGTAATCGTTTGTATTTATGCCCTCGTTGCCCGCGCTGGCAACAACGCAGACATCGTTTGCCTGTGCATAAGCAAGAGCTTCATCAAGCATTCTGCAATATTGCTTTGAAAGTGCGCCTCCGAAGCTTGCATTCAACACCTGAGCGCCGTTGTCAACGGCATAGTAAATCCCGTTGACTGCGTTCATTATAAGAGCATTTTTTGAATCGATAACTCTGACGGGCATTATTTTAACGGGAGCGTTTTGAGTGCAGTCTGCAATTATGCTTGCAATAAAAGTGCCGTGGCTGTCGGAGCTTATGTCATTTGACGGGTCATTATCAGCGTCGATAAAATCATATCCCGCAACCAGCTTGTCTTTTAAAAAATCTATTTCGGCAACGCCGCTGTCAACGATTGCAACGGTAACGCTTCTTTCAAGCTCAAGTCCGCCGAGATATTCGGAATATTTATCGGCTTCGATTGCCGCCGTTCCCCAAGAAAGAGAGCCGTTTCCGTCGGCTTCTTCGGAGTTTGTGCAGATAACCGCGTCACGCTCGGCGTATGCCGCTTTTGCATCGGCGTTAAGCATCGCCAGACAGTTGCTTGCCGCTTCTTCGCTTTTAAACTGCAAAACAAACCGACCGTCAGCCCCGATAACGCCTTTGGCTGCGCCGTATTCGCCGAAATCAAAGCCGTCCGACAACACTTTGCCGATTATTCTGCAATCTTCTGCCGAAAAATCGGTCTGCCGCTCATATTCTGCGGCGATTTTTGCCGCCTCAACGGCAAATTCGGTGTTTGAATTAACGCGGATTATATTCGGCGAAACCGAGGCGACGGCATACTGCGAAAACAGACAAACCGCCGCAACGGCGAGCGCAATTATTCTTAAAAGCCTTTTCTTCATTGAGCGACTTCATCTCCCCAAAGCCTTATATATTTAAAGTATATTACACCTGCCGACAATAGTCAATTAGTTTTTAAAATGTTGAACGGTCATTTTAAATCGGACAAATTAAAGAAGCTGACCGAGTGTTCGCCGTCTTTATGCAATCTTAATACGGAATGGTTTTTCCTTATGCGCGCTTAATGAAAATTAAGATATCATAAAGACGCCGCATAAAGGCAATAAATATCGCCGCGGGGTGAAGAAATGCGAGTTGGGCATAAAAACAGGCATATGTCCTCTTTTCAAATTATAATACTAAGCTTTCTCTCAGTTATATTGCTCGGAACTATTTTGCTTATGCTTCCGGCGGCTACCCGTCAGCCGGGAAGCGCTTCGTTTTCGGACGCTGCTTTTACTGCGACCTCCGCTGTTTGCGTAACGGGGCTTGTTCTGCATGATACGGCAACATATTGGTCGTTTTTCGGTCAGCTTGTTATTCTGCTTCTTATTCAGGTGGGCGGAATGGGTGTTGTAACAGCAGCCGCGTCCATTGCAATTTTTTCGGGCAGAAAAATCGGTCTTATGCAGCGCAGCACCATGCAGGAAGCCATTGCGGCGCCCCATGTGGGCGGAATAGTCAGAATGACGGGCTTCATTCTGAAAGTTACTCTTACCGCAGAGCTTATCGGAACGGTTTTGCTTTCCTTTGTTTTTTGCAGGGAATTCGGTCCGCTTAAAGGCGTGTGGTACGCTCTGTTTCATTCCGTTTCGGCGTTTTGCAACGCGGGCTTTGACCTGACAGGCGTTAAAGAACCGTTTTCTTCTTTCACATCATATTCGGCGTCGCCCATTCTGAATTCGGTTGTTATGCTCCTGATAATAATAGGCGGTATCGGCTTTTTTACATGGGACGATATCGGCAGAAACGGCCTGCGTTTCAGAAAATACCGTATGCAGACCAAGGTAATACTTACGGTTACGGGGATTTTAATAGCCTTGCCCGCCGTTTATTTCTTTTTCTTTGAATTCTCGGATATGCCGATTGTAAAGCGTATATGGAGCTCGCTGTTTCAATCCGTAACTCCGAGAACCGCAGGCTTCAACACGGTGGATTTGACTCAGCTCAGCGAAACCGGACAGCTCCTTACAATAGTTTTGATGCTCACGGGCGGCTCCCCCGGTTCAACGGCGGGAGGTATGAAAACCACAACGCTTGCAGTTCTGCTTTCATGTGCAATGTCGGTTTTTCGCAAAAAAGAGAGCACTCACTTTTTTCGCCGCCGAGTTGCAAGCGGAACGGAGCGCAATGCGGCAACCGTTGCACTGATGTATGTTTCGCTTTTCTTAATAAGCGGTATGATAATCAGCAGGCTTGAAAATCTGCCGATACTCACGGCGCTTTTTGAAACGGCTTCGGCAATCGGCACGGTCGGGCTGACCTTGGGCATAACTCCGAGCCTCGGGATTGCGTCGCAGATGATTTTAGCAGTCCTTATGTTCTTCGGACGGGTCGGCGGTCTTACATTGATTTTTGCCGCATTTTCAAAATCAGGCACGGAGCATTCAAGATATCCTCAGGAAAAAATAACGGTGGGTTAAAACGGTAGTATCGAAAGCTTTTTCGGAAAGGAATGGTAATAAAAAATGAAATCTGTTTTGCTTATAGGTCTCGGCCGTTTCGGCAGACATATTGCAATGAAGCTCAATGAGCTTAACCATCAGGTAATGGCGGTTGATAAACAGGAGAGCAGGGTGGACGAGATTTTGCCCTATGTTACAAATGCACAGATAGGCGACGGCACAAACATTGAGTTTCTGCGCTCGCTCGGCGTGCGTAACTTTGATGTGTGCATCGTTGCCATCGGCGATGATTTTCAAAGCTCGCTTGAAACCACATCTTTTTTAAAAGAGCTCGGTGCAAAAAAAATAGTGTCGAGAGCGGCAAGAGATGTTCACGCCAAGTTTTTGCTCAGAAACGGAGCTGACGAAATCGTTTATCCCGAGAAACAGCTTGCAAACTGGACGGCTATCAGATACAGCTCCGACCATATTTTTGATTATATCGAGCTTGCGGACGGCTATGCGGTTTTTGAGGTTTCCGTTCCTCACGGCTGGGTCGGAAAGAGCGTAGGTCAGCTTGATATACGCAAAAAATTCAATATAAATCTTATGGCTCTTAAACAAAACGGCAGGCTGAATATGAACATAACCTCTGATACATATTTGAACAGCGATGAAACCATGCTCGTTTTAGGCGATATGAAAAGTATTCACAAGTGCTTTCATATTTAAAATAACGGAGATGCGTTTTTATGAAATACATAATTTTCCTTCCGTGCGTGGCGGCAATGATAGTTTTCGGCTATTTTGTAATGAAAAAAATAGATTCGGCGGTTGATGAAAACGAAAACATAATTTGCGGACAGGATTTACACAGCCGCGAAAGCGTGCGGATTGCTTTTGAAAACCCGTTTTCGGCTGCATCGGTTTGCGGAGTTCTTGAAGCTTTTTCAAAGAAGCACCCTATGTGCGCTGTTTATCTTTTCTGCGGTTCTCGCGGTCAGATAAAAGAACTGCTTTCCGAGGACAAAATCAATATCGGCGTTTTTTCATCCGATGCAGTTGAAACGGGGCATAACGAAATAATCATAGCTCCTAAAAATTCCGAGGGGTGCATTTTGCCCGAAATTGCTCCCATTGAAGCGGCGCAGAGAGGGAAAGCGCTCAACGGGGCGGGCGCAAAGCTTGCCGAAGAGCTGCTTGAAATGATGCGCGGTGATTTTTAACGGTAGAAATTTAAACAAAATTGTGATATAATTAAAAATAACCGCTGACTGAAATTTTTATTTTCTTTTCGGCGGTTGCATTGCAGTACAACAGTTTTTTAAAGAGGGGGCGAGGCAGCATGGAAAGCGAAAGACAAAATCCCGACGAGCTTCTCAGAATTATCAAGCGTGATGAAAACGGCGGCAACAGGGGAAGCCTTAAAATATTTTTCGGCTATGCCGCGGGTGTCGGTAAAACCTATGCCATGCTCAAAGCCGCTCATGCCGCAAAACGCCGAGGAATTGATGTTGTTGCAGGCTATATTGAGCCTCACGCCCGCCCGCAGACCTCCGCTCTTGCTAACGGAATAGAGCGTATTCCTGCAAAAACCGTTGAATATAATTCCGTTAATTTTCAGGAGTTTGATATTGACGCAGCCATTGCGAGAAAGCCTCAACTTATTTTGGTTGACGAGCTGGCGCACACAAATGCTCCCGGCTGCCGAAATGTTAAACGCTGTCAGGATATCGAGGAGCTTCTTAAAGCAGGCATTGATGTTTACACGACGGTCAATGTTCAGCATATCGAAAGCCTTAACGACCTTGTAGCTTCAATAACGGGCGTAACTGTCAGAGAGAGAATTCCCGATTCCGTTTTTGACAATGCCGATCAGGTTGAGCTGGTGGATATCGAGCCGCAGGATCTTATAGAGCGCCTGCAAAGCGGAAAGGTTTATTCCGAGGTTCAGGCGCAAAGAGCGGTTGCGGGATTTTTTACAATGGAAAATCTGACCGCACTCAGAGAAATTGCTCTGCGCCGCTGTGCAGACCGAGTTAATCTTTTAACCGAAAACGCGCGAATTAAGAGCAACGGCAGTTATCATACCGATGAACATATTTTAGTCTGCCTTTCTTCAGCTCCGTCAAATGCAAAAATAATCAGAACGGCGGCAAGAATGGCGAGCGCATTCAGAGGAGATTTTACGGCGCTGTTTGTTGAAACTCCCGATTTTGCGTCAATGAGTGATGAAAACAAAAAGCGTCTGCGTTCCAATATCAGGCTTGCCCAGCAGCTCGGAGCAAAAATCGAAACGGTTTACGGCGATGATGTGCCTTATCAGATTGCGGAATTTGCACGCATATCGGGCATTTCAAAAATCGTTATCGGCAGAAGTGCCGCGGCTAAAAAGCATCTTTTCAGCAAAGCTACGCTTACCGAAAAGCTGATTGCTGCCGCGCCCAATCTTGATATCCATGTTATTCCCGACGCCTCGGCTTCCCAAAGCTACCGCGCTGAAAAATCAAAAAAATTCTCGAGTATCGTTTTTTCAGCCTCCGATATACTTAAAAGTTTGGGAATTCTTGTTGCGGCAAGCCTTATCGGCATGGTTTTTGATATGCTCGGCTTTACCGAGGTAAATATTATAACCGTCTATATTCTCGGCGTTCTTATAACCGCCGTGAGCACAAAAAATCAGATTTATAGCTTGGTTTCTTCTATAATCAGCGTTGTTGTTTTCAATTTTCTGTTCACCGAGCCGAGATACACTCTTTTAGCCTATGAAAGCGGGTATCCCGTTACTTTTTTGGTAATGTTCCTGGCGGCTTTTATAACGGGTTCTCTCGCGGCAAGGCTGAAAAACCATGCAAAGCAATCCGCAGGGGCGGCGTTCAGAACCAAGGTTTTGTTTGATACCAACCAGCTTCTTCAGCGCGTCGAGGGTAAGGATGAAATAATAACCGTTACGGCAAATCAGCTTATGAAGCTGTTGAATAAAGATATAATTATTTACCCTGCAAGCGACGGAGAATTGGAAGAACCGAGAATTTTCTGCGTTTCGGGAGAAGAAATTGACGGGATTTTAACCTCAGAGAGCGAGAGAGCCGCCGCAAACTGGGTGCTTAAAAATAACAAGCACGCAGGCGCAACTACCGACACACTGGCAGGCGCAAAATGCCTTTATCTTTCAATCAGAGTAAACAATAATATTTACGGCGTTGCGGGCATAGTTGTGGGCGACAATCCTCCCGATGCTTTTGAAAGCAGCATCATTCTTTCCATTCTCGGCGAGAGCGCGCTTGCAATGGAAAATGAAAAAAACGCAAAGGAAAAGGAGGAAGCTGCAATTCTGGTTCAAAATGAGCAGCTCCGCTCAAATCTCCTGCGCGCGATTTCTCACGATTTAAGAACGCCGCTGACCTCAATATCCGGCAATGCGAGCAATCTGATTACCAACGGCAACGCTTTTGACGAAGCAACAAAAAATCGGCTTTATTTCGATATCTACGATGATTCAATGTGGCTTATAAATCTTGTTGAAAATCTGCTGTCGGTTACGCGGCTTGAAAACGGCAAGATGAATTTGCACATATCCGCCGAGCTTGTTGAAGATGTTGTTTCGGAAGCAATGAGACATATTAACCGTAAAAGTTGCGAGCACAATATTTCAGTTGAGCACAAGGATGAGTTTTTGCTTGCAAGAATGGACGCCAAGCTTATAGTTCAGGTTATTATCAACATTGTTGACAACGCAATTAAATATACCCAGGCGGGCTCTGATATCAAAGTCACAACAGAGCGTAAGGAGAATAAAGCCGTTATCAGCGTTGCCGATAACGGACCGGGAATACCCGATGAAGCTAAGGAATGTGTTTTTGATATGTTTTACAGCGGTGCGAATAAGGTTGCCGACAGCCGCCGCAGCCTCGGGCTGGGGCTTTCGCTCTGCAAATCCATAATATCGGTTCACGGCGGTGAGATAACCGTTGAGGACAATAAGCCGCAGGGAACCGTGTTCACATTCACTTTGCCTGCGGAGGAGGCGCATTTGAATGAATAAACCCTTGATTTTGGTTGTTGAGGACGATTCGTCGGTTAAAAACCTGATAACCACAACTCTTAAAACTCATGAATACCGCTATCTTTCCGCGTCCAACGGAGCTTCGGCAATTATGGAGGCTTCATCGCATAATCCTGAGATAGTTTTGCTGGATCTCGGTTTGCCGGATATGGACGGAATAGATGTGATAAAAAGAATACGCACATGGTCAAATATGCCGATAATCGTTATCAGCGCAAGGAGCGAGGATTCCGATAAAATCGACGCGCTTGACGCGGGAGCAGACGATTACCTGACAAAGCCGTTTTCCGTTGAGGAGCTTTTGGCACGCCTGCGCGTTACGCAAAGGCGGCTTGCAATGATGCAAAATGAAAATTCAGGGGAAAGCTCGGTATTCAGAAACGGCGAGCTTACGATAGACTATGCCGCAGGCTGCGCCTATCTTAAAGGCGCGGAGCTTCATTTAACTCCTATTGAATATAAGCTGCTGTGCCTGCTTTCGCATAATGTCGGCAAGGTTTTGACCCACACATTTATTACTCAGAAAATTTGGGGAAGCAGCTGGGATAACGATATTGCTTCTTTGCGCGTTTTTATGGCAACGCTCCGAAAAAAGCTTGAAGCGGAGCCCGATTCACCGCAGTATATTCAAACTCATATCGGAGTCGGCTACCGAATGATGAAGGTTGAATAAAACCGAATAACAAAAATGCCGGGCACGGTTCTCCGCGTCCGGCTTATTGCGTATTGATCTAATTTACACAAGCTCAAAGTGGTATTCTGCGCTTGTAATCCATTTGTTTGTAATAAAGCTGCGGGGTCTGAAAACAACCTCGTTTTCATAAACCTCAAGCTGAGCGCCCATGCCGGGGTCGGGGATTCCGAACATATTGACAATTCCGTAGGTGGGCAGATTGATATAAGTAACTCCGTTGACCTGCTCGGCACAGCTCAGCCCGAACATATCCGCGGCGGATTTTGCTCTTATTCCCGCGTGCATATGTCCGCTGATATAGAAAACATTTTCATATTTTTCCATAATGCCTTTGACATCAAATTCATCGGGGTCTATGCCGCTTTCGGGATACATTGTGTCCTCGCCGTTGATTGCCTTCATCGGCCAATGGCAGAAAACGAAAACGGGTTTGCCGTCTTTCGTGCCGTCGGCAAGCTCTCTGTCAAGAAACTCAAGCTGTTCCTCCGACATTGAAATTCCGTCCCAATGCCCGCCGTCAATAACCTCGTCACCGAGAATTATCAGCTTAAAGCCGTTGATTTCCGTGCTGAAATAATTAACCTCATCGCTTCTGCCCATGTAACCGTTGCGGTAGCGGATAAAATTCGCCATGGCTTCTTCGCGTGAAATCGTTGTAACATCTCTGTCGCCCGCGTGGCCGATATCGTGATTGCCCGCAACGGGAATTACGGGAACGGGGCTGTATTCGCCGATGATTTCATAAAACCTTGCAAGCGACGGCTCGTCGGCATAGTTGGTAATGTCGCCCGTAACAACCAAGGCGTCAACGGGAGATTTAGCCCTCGCAATATTATTAAGCCCGCATTTTAGCAGGGATTGACGGATAAGCTCTTTTTCTTCAATGTGAGTGTCGGAGAGTATTTCCATATTCAAAAGGCAATCGTCATTGAGAGTCTTGATTACGGGCGCCCTGAACTGCGCTGCGGGCAAGACGGTGAGCAAAAATGACATCAGAAAAGCCAAAAAATTTGAAAAAATCGCTTTTACTATTACCATAAATATATCCCCTTTTGTTTGATAATACGATTATAACATAAATATCTCGAATTGCCAAACAAAATAATACGATAATACGCGTTGTTCTTCTTTTTTTACATTATTTTTCTTTTTTACTTGATTTGAACGCCGAGGTGTTATATAATTAATCAGTTAGTTCAACAATAACCGCGTTTGATTCGGCAGCAGCGCGGTCGAAAGGGTGTTTTGATTGAAGAAGGTCGGTTTTGACAACGCCGCTTATATCAGCCGTCAGTCGGAGCAGATAAGGAAGCGTATTAACGAATTCGGCGGAAAGCTCTATCTTGAATTCGGCGGCAAGCTCTTTGACGATTATCACGCTTCAAGGGTGCTCCCGGGTTTTGCCCCCGACAGCAAGCTTCAGATGCTTAAAAGTATCGCCGATAATGTTGAGGTAGTTATCGTCATAAATTCGGGCGATATCGAGAGCAACAAGATGAGGCGCGACTTGGGCATTACATACGATGTAGATGTTTTGAGACTTATTGATGCTTACAGGGGAGCAGGGCTCTATGTCGGCAGCGTTGTGCTCGCGCAATACAGAGAGCAGCCCGCCGCAGACGCTTTCAGAACAAAGCTTGAGCAGCTCGGCGTTAAAGTTTTCATTCATTACACAATAGAGGGCTATCCCTATAATGTTGCCCACATAGTCAGCGAAGACGGCTTCGGCAAAAACGAGTTTATCGAAACCACAAGACCCCTTGTCGTTATTACCGCTCCCGGCCCCGGCAGCGGAAAAATGGCTACCTGCCTTTCACAGCTTTATCACGAAAATCTGCGCGGCAACAAGGCGGGCTACGCAAAGTTTGAAACCTTCCCGATTTGGAATCTGCCGCTTAAACACCCGGTTAATCTCGCTTATGAAGCCGCAACGGCGGATCTTAACGATGTTAATATGATTGACCCTTATCATCTCGAAGCTTACGGAGTAACAACCGTTAACTATAACCGAGATGTTGAAGTGTTCCCTGTTCTTAATGCTATATTTGAAAAAATCGAGGGCGTCAGCCCCTATAAATCACCCACGGATATGGGAGTTAATATGGCGGGCTATGCCATATGCGATGATGAAGCGGTCAGAGAAGCTTCAAAGGAAGAAATCGTGCGCCGCTATTTTGCCGCAATGTGCGATTTCAAAATGGGCAGAGGCAAGCACGAGGCGGTTGATAAAATTGTCAGCCTTATGAATCAGGCGGGAATAAGTGTTGAGGACAGAAAGGTTATAAAAGCCGCTGTCGATAAAAGCGCAGAAACGGACGGTCAGCCTGCCGTTGCAATCGAACTGCCCGACGGGCGGATTGTTACGGGCAAAACCTCAAATCTTTTAGGCGCATCAAGCGCGGCGCTGCTCAATGCCGCAAAGCACCTCGCGGGGCTCCCCGACGATTTGCTGATGATAGCTCCGTCAATTATCGAGCCGATACAGAAGCTTAAAACAGGAATTCTGAAAAATCACAATCCGAGACTTCATTCGGATGAAACGCTGATAGCCCTTTCAATGAGCGCCAACACAAATCCCGTTGCGAAAAAAGCGCTCGACGCTATCGGCGGGCTTGCGGGCTGCGAGGCTCATTCAACGGTTATCCTTTCTCAGGTTGATCAGGATGTTTACAGAAAGCTCGGCATAAATCTCACCTGCGAACCGAGATATCAGACCAAAAAGCTCTATCATAAATAATCCGAAAGCGGAGGTTGTCAGTCAATCTCCGCTTTTGCATATTGAATTTTAATTCTTAATATGATAAAATCAGGTGAAAAATAATTTCAGGGAGGGTTTAATTTGGGAAAAAAGATAATCGTAGCCGGATTGGGTCACGGCGGAATTGCCGCCGCCGCTCTCATTGCCAAAGCGGGATTTGATGTTACGGTTTACGAAAAAAAGGCAGAGGGTACTCTCGGTTATGATTGGACGGATATTTTTGCGCCTGCCGCTCTTGCCGCCGCAGGTATTGATATGCCGCCCGAGGATAAATATGAATTCAAAGGGGATATGACCTTTTTTAATCCGTCTGGAACCAAACCTCTGAGCCAGCATATTCCGAAAGAACAGCTTGAAATCAAAATGGAGCGCAAGGATATTTATACTCATCTTATAAATAACGCGCTTGAATGCGGCGTTAAGATTGAATACGGCTGCGAGGTCAAGGAAGCAATAATCCTCGGCAACAGGGTTGTGGGCATAAAAACCGAAGCGGGAGATGTTTACGGCGATTTGATAATCGATGCGTGCGGAATGAATTCGCCTGTCAGGCGCAGTCTGCCCGAGTCATTCGGAATTGAAAAAGATGTTGCAAGAAATGAAAAAATTTCAATTTACAGAGCGTTTTATAACAAAGGCAGCGACGAACCCGCCGAGGCAAAATTCAAGGTAATGCTTTTTGCGGGCGGAATAAAGGGAATAAGTTGGATAGCTTCCGAAGAAGAATATACGGATTTGCTCATAGGCAGGTTTGAGGATTTCGATATGAAAGAGGTTGAGCGTTTCGGTAACTTTCTCAGAAAAACCAATCCGAGGCTCGGAACGGAGCTGAAACGTGGCGGGCAGTTTGTTGAAATTCCCGTGCGTCAGCCGCTTGCAATAATGGTATGCGACGGCTATGCCGCAATAGGCGACAGCGCGTTTATGACCGTGCCGCTTATCGGCTCTGGAATTGCAAACAGCCTTAAAGCGGCAAGGATTCTTGCCAACACGGTTATCGCCGATAAAAACCGCTCGTTCAGCGCCGATACGCTCTGGAGCTATCAGACGGGATATTATAAGGCGCTCGGCTCGGGGCTTGCACCTCTTGCCTGTGCAAAGCTGCTTTTGCTCAGCCTTTCGCCCGCTGATGTTGATTATTTCTTCGAGAAAGAAATAATCACAGAGAACGAAATAGCGATAGGTGCGGATTTCAACAATCTCGGCAGCGTGATGAAGATGGACCCCAAGGATTTTATCAATAAGGCGAAGCAGGTTTGCTCCGATTCGGAGCTGCTGAAAAAGATTGTTGCCTGCGGAGTGCGTATGGGCAAGGTCTCGGCGGCGTGCGCTATGATGCCGAAGAAATGGAACAAAGACAGAGTCCGCGCATGGGCTAAGGTTTACAGCTTTTCATTTAAATAAGCTTATTAATAAAATAAATCAAGCGGTTGTTGCAATAAGATTAAGAAGCCTTTTTCTTCCGATGCCCGGCGTAGAGAAAAGCCAAATCGGAAAAAACGGCTGAAAAGAATCATTAAAAATTGGTACTAACTTTAAATACGATGTTAAAATGGCTTGTATCGGTTGAATTTCCGACACAAGCCATTTTCTTTTAGTCTTCGCTCAGAGGCTAACCAATTCTTGATTCCCCCATAATCATTGTCTATGCTGTTCGGGTCAACTGTATCTGAATCATCACCTGCGGCAACATATAGGACACCGAACTGCCTCAGCCTGATTTCTTCCGAGTCTGCTGAGGTGTTTTGTTATGCAGACCGGAAGAATAATAAGTGCGCTTTTAAGTTTTTGACAGATAAAACCCCGCACAGCCGGAGCCATGCGGGGTCTGAATTATAATTACAGATCAATCCTTATCCCTGACACATAATCAGATTTCAGGATAAATTGTCAACTCAGGGAAAAGCCAGTCAAGTGAAACAACATAAATAAGTTTATGGACAATGTTGCCGACAAATACAATAATGGGATAGAATACTTGGCAAACCCATGAGGTGTGATGAGCTTCTGTAGTTTCGGTTGCGCCGCAATCGGGGCAAAATCTTGTTTTGGTTCCGTTGCAAAAAAGCTTTCCGTCTTTATTGTATTTCCAATCCGACCAGTTATGAGCGGAAATCTCTGTTGCTTCGCAGCCTTCTCTTTCGCATTTTCTTTCATGGCAGCAACCGTCTTCACAGTCTACCCATTCGCTCCAGTCATGGCCGAGGGCGTCTGTATAATTATCAACATAGCTAAAGCCGCAAACCGAGCAAGTGTGAGTTGTGTAGCCGCCTTCTGTGCATGTCGGAGCCGTTACCGTGTCAACATAACTGCAATTATTTGTTTCAACGGCGTGGCATCTTGTGCATGTTCTTGAATGAGTGCCGTTATTGTTCTTATACCAAAGTGAATATGCATGATCAAGCTGATCGATTTCTTCGGTTTCATAAACAACGCCACAGCTTGCGCATAC
The DNA here is from genome assembly GCA_016297555.1 of Clostridiaceae bacterium. Classification (GTDB taxonomy): domain Bacteria; phylum Bacillota; class Clostridia; order Oscillospirales; family Acutalibacteraceae; genus CAG-177. The sequence goes on along the minus strand of JAEDGK010000043.1, from coordinate 1,280 downwards.
CTTTCCTACTTCGCCTTTAGTGAGACAGCCTGCGGGAATCAGTGTTTCCGTATGACCGTAAACATGAGTGTGGAGTTCAAAGCTTTTTGACTCAAGAACCATGTTGCATCTTGAGCAGTATTTTGACATTTGACCGTCATGGTCGGGTGTTGCTTCAAAATCAACTTTCCATACTCCGTTGTCATGTCCGAGCGATTCAACGGTTCTGCTGTCAATCTTTTCGCCGCAGCGTGTGCAGATGCATATTTCTTCACCTGACGCTTCACAGGTTGCTTCCTTGGTTACGGTCCATACACCGTCGTCGTGACCGAGAGCCTCAATCGCCCTTGTTTCAACAACTGATTTGCAGGTGGTGCACACTCTAGCTTCCTGTCCTTCTGTTGTGCAGGTTGCCGGATGCATTATCAGCCATACTCCCTTGTCATGGCCGGAAGGTTCCTCAATCTTAGTGTCAATTATTTTGTTGCATACAGTACACTGCATGATTGATTTGCCCGGAGTTGTGCAGGTTGAATCTGAAATCTTTTCCCAGCTTCCTTCAGTGTGGGCAGCGGTTTCGAAACTTTTAAGAGTAGTTTCATAAGTATTGCCGTCTGAAGTAAGAACATAGTATATTTTATAATAATAGGTTGTTGAAGGTTCGAGATTAATGCCCCATTCACTCATTGTATACCAAATGGTTTCGGGATGGAATGAGCCTACTTCAGAAACCTTTTGAAGATCGCTCTCGGATGTGCCGATGTAAAAGCCGCACTCATCAAGATATTTATGAATACCGTCGCTGAAAGTTAATCTGAGCTGAGCGCTGTAGCAAGAAATATGATATGCGCCATAGGTTCCGACATCCTCAGCAGGAAGAACTTCGTCTGCTGCGCTCGGTTTAATAAGACTGCCACACATGGTTATGAGCATGGTGATGCTGAGGATTAATGCTGATAATTTCTTAATAGTTTTCATTTTTTTACCTCCGTAATATAATCAAGGACTGATGTTCTGTCCTAAATGAGTCAGGGGAAACTACTGTTTTTAACAATTAAGTTTGATTCGAATCCTGTGAATTATTTCTTGTTGTCTTCGTATACTCTTAGCAAAAGAATCAATGTTAATTTTTTACTGCTTTATATTGATATTCATATTATACTCTGTTTGTCCGATAATTACAAGCCTTTTTTTGGAAAAAATCAAATAATTTTTTTGTAAGATAGAATAATGTGACCCAAAAAAGAAGAGAAGTAACTTCAAAATATGGTTAAATGGCTTCACCACAAAAACATTAACCA
>JAEDGK010000151.1 GCA_016297555.1 Clostridiaceae bacterium | reverse complement strand
GACACTTTTTAATTTTGCCCTAATAGCTCAGTCGGTAGAGCACGCGGCTGTTAACTGGCTCACGGGCTTGCGCTCGCGGTGCGAGATGAAGCAAGACCGATGAGCAGGAAGAAACACAGAGCAATGCGAAGCGCAACAAGCGAGCAGTGCGACAATGTTTCTGACCGAGGTGTCACAGGGACACCGCAAGAGTGCTTAGTGTAAAATTGAATATGCCCTAATAGCTCAGTCGGTAGAGCACGCGGCTGTTAACCGCGGTGTCACAGGTTCGAGTCCTGTTTGGGGCGCCAAGCAAAAGAACCACCCAATCGGGTGGTTCTTTTGCTTAACCGGTAAATATGCCTTGAACCATTGAAACCGTGTTTCGGCAGACGCGTTGCGGCTGTTAACTGGTTCATCGTGCCCCGCTGCCTGTGGCAGAAAAAGGGGCGCGATGAACAGGAAAAAACAAGGAGTATCACGAGCGCTTCAAGCGAAGTGAGACGACTATGTTTTTGACCGAGGTGTCACACCGCGGAGAGACAAAGCTAAAATATATATCAGAGGTATGCCTTAATAGCTCAGTCGGTAGAGCACGCGGCTGTTAACCGCGGTGTCACAGGTTCGAGTCCTGTTTGGGGCGCCAAAGCATGATAATCCGAACTTTTTCTTTTCACAGAATCGGTTCGGATTATTGCTTTTAATGCCTTGGTTCACAAAAAGAAAAACCGCAGTCAGATTCTGACAGCGGAGAGCATAGCAATGCAGAGGTCGCCTGATAACCAAATATATTTTTCCATATTTATAAAGTTTTTTGGAGTTGCATCTTGGGCAACATTTTGGTATAATTATATCCATGAGATCTTGATTTCCTTTCTCTGTTTTCGGGAAGGTATAGATTTTAGGGGTAAAACCATTATACCACAAGGAGTTCAAGGTCTAAATTTCCATTTAACTTAACAATATGTTTTATGGGAGGAGGAGATTTTGATATGAAAAAACCGCTCAAAATAATAACGGGTGCGGCTTTGGGCGCAGGGGCGGCCTGTGCCGTTGTCGGCGAGGTTCTGTATGAAGCGTTTCTGAATATGGATGTCAATAAGCGTATGAGGGACAAAGGACTTTTTTATAAGGAAGAGGAAGCGAGGTTTTGGGCTGAAAATCAGATTTATGCCGAGGGTATAAAATGGTTCAAGTCCGTTGCTCCCGAGGATATCTCCATACCTTCAAGAATAGGCAGAGACGCCTTTGCAAATATTATCCCCGCAGACGAAAAGAGCAGTAAATGGGCGATTGTTATTCACGGCTATACTGCGGGACCTGCAAGTATGTCACATTATGCTCTCAAATATCATAATCAAGGCTTTAATGTGCTTCTTCCCCATATGCTCGGTCACGGACCCGATAAAGTAAGGTATTGCTCAATGGGCTATAAGGACAGGCTGATTATTCTTGATTGGATAAAATATATTCTCGGAGCAGACCCCGATGCAAAAATCCTGCTCCACGGAGTTTCAATGGGCAGTGCCACAACAATGCTTGTAACAGGCGAGAGCCTGCCGTCAAATGTTGTCTGCGCCGTTGCGGACTGCGGATATTCCTCTTGCTGGGACGAATATGCGGGTCAGCTTAAAGAAATGTTCGGGCTTCCGCCGTTTCCGCTTCTTTATGCGGCAAACGCTGTTTCAAAGCTTCGCGGCAACTTTGATTTTAAAAAGTGCGCTCCCAAAGAAGCCGTTATGCGTTCAAAAACTCCGACTCTTTTTGTTCACGGAGAAGATGATGCATTTGTGCCTTTTTCAATGATGAAGCCGCTTTATGAGAGCTGCTCCGCTCCGGATAAGCAGATGCTTTCCGTGCCGGGAGCTTTCCATGCAAACTCGGCCTTTGTCGAGAACGAGCTTTATTGGAATACCGTTGACGGCTTTATAGGTAAATATTTTGAATAAAAATTTTTCTGCGCAGGCAAAATTTTCGGATTATGCCTGCGCTCTGCATATCATAATGATAAAAAGGGGAGGTCTTTTTTATGAAAGTCAGCGAAATGCCTTATCAGAGATACACGGCGGAGCAGGTCGCAGAGCAGACCTATGCGATTGTTGCAAAAATAAAAGAAGCAAAAAGCGCAGAGGACTTAAAGAAAGCAAGAGATGAATATAACAGAATAAGCGAGGAGGCGGAAACTGCCTGCTCGCTTGCAAACTGCAGATTTACTCTTAACACCAAAGATGAATTTTACAATGCGGAAATGGATTATTACGATAACGCTATGCCGCTTTTTAATCGCTCGGAAAACGAATACAGGCGAGAAATGCTTGCTTCTCCGTTTTTAAAACAGGCGGAAAAGATTATTAATCCCCGTGTTTTTAAAGGCTTTGAGGTTTCTCAAAAAACCTTTGCACCGCAGATAATTGACGACCTGCGCGAAGAAAACGCACTTGTTACCAAGTATTCAAAATTTATGGGTGAGCTTCTGTTTGAATTTGAGGGCGAAAAAATGCCGCTCTCCGTTTTAAGAGGAAAGCTTGAGGATGACAGCCGTGATAATCGCAGAAAAGCCGCAGAGGCAATCGGCAAAACAATGGAAGCAAACGCCGAAACCTTTGACGGGATTTTTGACAGCCTTGTAAAGGTCAGAACCCGCATTGCTCGCAAGCTCGGCTATGAAAATTTCGTTGAGCTGGGTTATTACAGAATGGGCAGGGTGGATTATGACCGTGAGATGGTTGCGTCATTCCGAAAAGGCGTTGAAACCGACATTGTGCCCGTTGTTTCCGAGCTTAAAGAAAGAATAAGAGCAAGGCTCGGGCTTGATAAAATAATGTATTATGACGATGCAGTCAGCGTCACGGGAGAGATGCCGCGCCCCGTTATCGGAACGGAAGAAATCTTTAAAAATGCACTCGAAATGTATAACGATATGAGCCCCGA
>JAEDGK010000150.1 GCA_016297555.1 Clostridiaceae bacterium | reverse complement strand
CCCCGCCCGTGCAAAAGCTTGAAAGCGAGCTCGGACGAAGCACCATGCAAGCCTCCGTCAAGCAAGAGAATTTTCATATCCTCAGGCGCAGTCATAGAGAACGCCGAACCTGCCGGACCTGCGCCGCATACAATACAGTCAAAAAAATCCATAATTCTTTACACTCCGACTTTTTGTAGCAATATAATACAATATTTTTCTGTTCCGTGTCAACTGCCTTGCGGTTAAGTCGGGTCTTGATTTTTTAAAGAGGATATTGTAATATATAACAAACAATCTGTAAAGGAATGTAAAATATGCCTGATTTTAAATATAAGATTTCCGTTATTATTCCTGTTTATAATTGCGCGGAATATCTTTACGGCTGCGTTAAAAGTCTTTTAAAGCAGACAATGTCGGCAAAGGATTTTCAGATTATCTTTATTAATGACGGCTCAAGCGACAGCAGCGGAGAAATCTGCCGCGAGCTTGCGAAAAAGCATAAAAATATTGTTTATTTTGAAAAAGAAAACGGCGGAGTTTCAAGCGCACGCAACAAAGGTCTGGAGCTTGCCGAGGGAAAATATATTTTGTATCTTGACGCCGATGATTCCCTTTCAAAAGATACTCTGAAAAAAATATATTCATTCTTTGAAAAGCATTACGATGAGACCGATTTGGTCACATATAAAATCATTCCTTATTGGAAAGAAAAGAGATTTGGTACGCATTATCGTTACCGAATAATGAATAAAACAGGCATATATGATCTGAACGATGAAACAAATTGCTATATAGCCCAAACCACAATGAATGTCTGCGTTAAAAATATGCGTAGTGACAATGTGCTTTTTGATACATCTCTGAAATATCACGAAGACCAAAAATATTGCTACGATATTATCAAGCGTAAAATGACCATTGGATTTTGTTCAGGTCCCGAATATCTGTATTTGCGCCGTCCGGGCAGCACAACGGGTGAGAAAAGCTATGCTTATTATATATATGAAGACACAACGGCTATGTGGGAAAAAATGTTTGCCGAGTATCCCGTTTCCGTTCCCGCATATTTGCAGTCTTTGTTCATAAATGATATTAAGTGGAAGGGCGTTTCGGATGTTCTCCTGCCTTACCACTATCCTAAACCTGAGTTTGACAGAGCGGTTGAAAGACTTATTGCCCTCGTCAAAAGACTAGATGACAGTGTGATTATCAACCGCCCCGCAATGGATATTTATCATAAACATTTCTTGCTCAATCTTAAGGGGAGCAATGCCGTAAAGCTCTTGTGTGCCGATGATTCGCTCAGCCTTGTTTTGGATGATGAGGAAATTTACCGCGCGAAAAAAATAACGGCTGTTGTCAACAGGTTTACCGTAAAAGACGGCAAAATAAGCGTTGACGCTTTTTTGAAATCGCCCGTTTTTATGTATTGCCCCGAGCCTGAGCTTTATCTTATCAAAGACGGTGTTAAGGAACGGCTTTTGCTGACTCATTCAGAGCACGAGCATTATCATTCAAAAATGAAAACCGCCGTTTTCTGGCGTTTTCAATTTGAAATTGATGCCGATAAAACCAAAAGCTTTGAGCTTGAAACGGTTATCAACGGTTATACATATAAACTGACTTATTATTACGGCAACAGCGTGCCGCTTCAGCGCGGCAAGAAACTGAAGCTGTTTTTCAGAGACGGCAGATGTTACAGAGAAAGTAACGGAGAGTTTATCATTAATTCCGACAGACTGCATAACGGATTTTTATATAAATTTCTTATCTTTATTTATAATGTATTTTTCTATTTTTCGATAAATCCCGGAATAATCTATTATCGCATCGGCGCGCACATTTCGCAAATGAAAAAGGAGCGAGTGTGGATTTATCTTGACAGATACGGCGTTTTTGATAATGCCTATGACCAATTCAAGCACGATATAAAAATTAAAGACGGAGTGAAGCGTTATTATATTCTCAACGAATGTGATTGGGATAAGCTTGAAGAAAAGTTTGAGCCAGATGAGCGAAAATTCGTTGTTAAGTTTCAGTCCAAGCGCCATAAAAGGCTGTATTTCACCTGCGAAAAGCTGATAACATCTTTTTCAAATCTTTCAAATGTCAGTCCATTCGGCGCAGGACCGATGAGATGGTATTCGGATTTGGCGAAATACGAGCTTGTCTATTTGCAGCACGGAATTCTTCACGCCTCTCTCAAAAATATGTATGCAAAAGAACGCTGTATTGTTGACAAGGTTGTTGTTTCAAGCGGATTTGAAGTGAAGAATTTTACCGAAAACTACGGCTATTCGGAGCAAGACCTCATAAAATCCTGTATGCCGAGATATGATTTTATGAAATCGGGCGGAGCAAAGAAAAACAGAATTGTGTTCTCTCCGTCGTGGAGGAGCAATCTTATCGGAGCGCTGATAAATAACAGCCGCGAAGAAAAGCCCGAAGCATTTCTCAATTCCGATTTTTACCGTGAGGTTAATGCTTTGCTTAATTCTCAAAGACTTCACAAGCTTCTTGAAGAAAACGATTTGTATCTGGATTTTAAAAATCACCCGATTTTTAAATGCTACAATAATCTGTTTGATATTTCGAGCAACAGGGTTTGTATTGACGGCTTTGACACCGAAACCGATGAATATCTGCTTATGATTACGGACTATTCATCAATAGTTTTTGATGCTGTTTATATGAATTGCCCAATAATCTATTTTGTGCCTGATTACGATAAGTTCCTCGCGGGCGTTTCTCACGGATACCGAAAGCTTGATCTTCCGATGGAAAGCGGCTTCGGGCCTTTTACACAGACTGCGGATGAATTGATTGACGAGCTTGAAAAGGCAATTAAAAACGGCTTTGAGCCGCAGAAGCCTTACAGCGACAGAATGGAAGGATTTTTCCTTTATAAAGACAATAATTGCCGCGACAGGCT
>JAEDGK010000042.1 GCA_016297555.1 Clostridiaceae bacterium | reverse complement strand
TCCAATCCTCCGTCTTTTGCTTCGCAAAATCCACCTCCTTTGCCAAAGGAGGCTATTTTTACCGCGAGATTTCGGCGTTTCGCGAGAACTCAGTGGATTTAACGGGTCATTTTTTCGGCGGGAGCAAGCCCCCGCCCTACTCTTAACGGTAAATTCTGCATTGTTGATTATCGGATTTCGGGCGACCACGCCGGGTCTTTTTTCGGGCGACCACGCCGGGTCGCCCCTACTTTATATTCGGTCATAGGCGAAACCTATCCGAAATTCCAGATTACGCATTACGAATTACGAATTTTTTTCGGAACGCCGAGGACAGCGTTCCCTACGATATCACCGTGAAATTTCGTATTTTCACGGACAGCCGCAAGGGCTGTCCCTACGAATTGCCTCGAAAAGCATTAACGGCGAGGACAAGCCCCGCCGTTGGTTTAAGCTCAGTATGTAACAACAAACTCCTGTTTCCAAGTGCCGATAACCTTAACCTCGATTATGTTAAATGATTTCCATGCGACCTTGCCCTCGATAACAACGGGTTCGCTGATATTGAGAGTAGTAATTCTGCCGTATTCATCAACGGTAGCGGTTATTGTTGCGCCGGTGTAGGTGATGTTGCACTCATTGATTGTCAGGGGATCAAGATCCTCTTGTGTGAGCGCCAGCGTGTCGGCACATGAGCTGTGATGCTTGGGAACAAAGTTGATATCATCGCCTTTTTCTGAAACAAGCGTGATAACAACCTTGTAGCCGCTGCCCTGCTTGGCGCAGGATGCGCTCTTAACGCCTGCGGGAGTCAGATTGCTTGTATAGGGCTTGTCATCAACCGGGAAGAAAGCAGATGCTTTTTCGCCGCTGCTGCTCTTGCCGTTTGTGAAAGTTACCGTCTTTTCCTGCGGATAATCGTTGGGAAGAATACCCTCGACTATTCCTCTTGCAAGCTCGATTGAAATGCTTTCAAGGCTCGATACGGTTCCCTGAGTTCTCTTGACTTTCATTGTTCCGGGATAAGCTTTTGCGCCGTTTGCCGCTTTGTTGTAATATTCAACAATCTGGGCTACGCTGCCGCCGACGGGAGCTTCAACAGCCGCAAGAGTTGTGGTTTCGGCAGGAGCGGTTTCGGAAGCGCCCTCCGAGGGCTGAACGCTTTCATCAGCGGTGTTCTGTGCAGTTGATGCCTCGGGATTTTCGGCTTGCGCCATTGTTTCGGGTTCATTCGCCTCGGTTGTTGCTGCTGTGGTTTCGTCAGTTGTTTTTCCGCCGCAGGAAGCGAGCATAAGGCAGGCTCCGAGCGCAAAAACAAGCGCCAAAATAATTGCCGTAATCTTTTTCATATTTGTTCTCCTTTTCATGTGTTTGTCGGATTAACCGATACAGTTTCAGTTTAACCTCACGGGGCATTTTTGTCAAGAAAATCCTATTCCGTTCTGCCCTTTGCACTCATATCGGCGATATCCATTACAAGAATATTGAACTTTTCAAAATCTTTTTCAATATACTTTTTGCCCGCTTCGGCATAATCGGAGCTGTATTTCATCATTATCGCCTCGATGCCCTTCATTTTCTCTGCGTCATTTTGGGCAAATCTGATTTTCCCGAATGCAATAACCGAGCGGTACTTGGTTGAGAATTTCTCGGCAAGAGTTTCAACACCGTCAACCACCGTGAAGCATACATTAGAATTTGCGGCAATGTTATCCAGCTTGTGACCTTCCCTCGCACAGTGAAAATAAATTGCATCTCCGACCGCCGCATAGCTGAGCGGCACGCCGTAGGGAACGGCATTTTCATCTGCCGTTGAAAGCACTCCGTAAAGCCCGTTTTCAAGAATTTCCGCCGCAGTTTCATCGGATAGCTTGCGTTTGTAGTTTCTCATTTCTCTTTTCATTATATATGCGCCTTCTTTCGGAATGAATATAGCACATAATGAAGCGATTTATTTTTGCAAATGTGAAAATACAAAAATATTGTGCATTTCTACTGCTTATTAAATCAATAATTCAAAATGTTAACATTAAGTTAAATGATAATCATAAAAAAAGCAGTGCACACAAGAAAGTGTGTGCACTGCTTGGCGGAGAAGGGGAGACTCGAACTCCCGCGCCGGTTACCCGACCTACGCCCTTAGCAGGGGCGCCTCGTCACCAACTTGAGTACTTCTCCATGGTAACTTAGAAAACTATTAAAATAAATGGCGGAGAGAGTGGGATTCGAACCCACGGTACCCGTAAGGTACGACGGTTTTCAAGACCGTTCCGTTATGACCACTTCGGTATCTCTCCATAGGTGCTACAATATGTTAGCATATCCGCGCGGTTATGTCAATAGATTTTTGCGAAATTTTACGCATAAAAAAATGAGCGTTATCCGATTTATATTCTCTTGACATTTTGCAAAATCTGTGATATTTTACTATTGACCGATATCAATAAATAAATTTGTTTATTTTTTAATAAGTATTGTGCGGCTGACGGCGAAAACTGATTTTTTCAAATCAGCGTAGTATATCATAAGCTTGTTTTGAGAGAAATCAGATGTATTTCTGCGATTAATCGGTAAAGGCGTTCCGTCAAAATCGCAATTCGCAGTGTGTAATTCGGAATTGCTTTGTAGAAAGCGCAACGGCTTGTTTGTTGCTCTGCGTAGGGCAGCTTGCCCAAAGCCGTCGTGAAAATGATGTGATTTTTCGGCGGGAGCAAGCCCCCGCCCTACTCTAAACGGAGATATTTTCGCCATTAATCCCGCATTACGAATTTCGCCGTAAAAATACAGCTCCGGTAGGAAACGCCGTCCTCGGCGTTCCTAAAGAATACAGCGGATTTAACGGCGCTTGCGGGCACGCCGCCCTACTCTGCGGGTGTTATTGATTATTGTTTTTTCGGGCGACCACACAGGGTCGCCCCTACAGTTGAGCTGTTGGTTTTTGTTTTGGGACGATGTGGGCATCGTCCGCTACGAATTGCTCGAGGAAAAACAAATATTATCGGGTACGGATGAAACCCGTCATTAATTCCGAATTACGCATTACGAATTCCGAATTGTTTTGCGGGTGTCGATGGCGCCGACCCCTGCAAACTATGCCAAAAATATTTTTATATATCAATTTAATTTTGGAGAAAGGAGGAGTTCTGATGTACGCCCCCACGCCTTTCGGCTCAATGCTCAAGCTTGCGCGTGAAAGCTCTCATCTGTCGCAGGGCGAGCTTGCCGAAGAATTGGGAAAGACAGCGCAATATATAAGCAACATTGAAAAGGGCAAAAACAATTCGCCACCCGATGATGCGGATTTGCAAACACTTATCAAAAAGCTTGCCCTTTGCCCTGCCGATGCAGAGCGTTTCAGACTCCTCGCTTATGCCGACAGAGGAATGCTCCCTCCCGAAATGTTTCGCTATGTTTCGGACAGCCCCGCTTTAATCGGGCTGATAACTTACGGAATAAGCAACGGCGTTTCGGAGGATTATTGGAGCCGCGTGCTGCAAAATATAACAGGCAGAGATGTTCTTATCAAAAAACAGAAAGGAAATCAACCATGAGCCGCACACCAGATTATATCAAATACGCCGCCGGAATAGTTCCGAGCGAGCGGCAAATCGAATGGCAAAAGCTTGAATTTTATGCTTTTTTCCATTTTGGCATCAACACTTTCACAAATTCCGAATGGGGAAACGGCAACGAAGATCCCGAGCTTTTCAATCCGACTAATCTTGACTGCCGCCAATGGATTAAGGTCTGCCAGCTTGCGGGCATGAAAGGCGTTATACTTACGGCGAAGCACCATGACGGCTTCTGCCTTTGGCCGACTGCTTACACAGACCATTGCGTGCGTTCAAGCAAATGGAAGGACGGCAAGGGCGATGTTGTTGCCGAATGTGCCAAGGCCTGCAAGGAATTTGGGCTGAAATTCGGCATTTATCTCTCCCCGTGGGACAGGCACGAGCCGACCTACGGCTCGGGAGAAGCCTATAACCACTTTTTCAGAAATCAGCTTCGTGAGCTTCTCACGGCTTACGGCGATATTTTCTGCGTTTGGTTTGACGGCGCTTGCGGAGAGGGTCCCAACGGCAAAAAGCAGGAATACGATTGGGAAAGCTATTACAAGCTTATCCGTGAATTGCAGCCCAATGCAACAATTAATGTATGCGGTCCCGATGTGCGCTGGTGCGGAAACGAGGCGGGAGTTTGCAGAAAAAGCGAGTGGAGCGTTGTTCCCTATTGGCACTCAAACCATGAGCTGATTGCCGCCGCAAGCCAGCAGGATGTTTCCAAACCGCCTAAAAAAATAAATCCCACTGCCCTCGATTTGGGCAGCAGGAAAGCTATAAAAAACTGCAACAAACTGATTTGGTACCCTGCCGAGGTCAACACCTCGATAAGAAAAGGTTGGTTCTATCATCCCGAAGAGGATTACACGGTAAAGCCGCTTTCAAAGCTGATGGAAATCTATTATAACTCCGTTGGCGCAAATGCCAACTTCCTTTTGAATATTCCGCCTACGCCCGAGGGAAAAATACACGAAAAGGATATTGAAACCCTGCTCGCAATGGGCGCACAGCTTGAAATTGACTTCAACGAAAATCTTGCCGAGGGCTCTGTTATGAGCGACAGTCAGCACCTTGACGGCGAACACACCGGGCAGGAAGCTCTCAGCAACAACCCCGAAAGATATTGGCACACGGGCGAAAATCCCGAGGGAGCAGAGCTGATAATTGACCTTGGTGACGAATATGACATTGACAAAATCGTTCTCGGCGAACACATTCGCACCGGTCAGCAGGTTGAAAAATTCTCACTCTGGGTTCAGGTCGGCGGCAAGTGGAAGAAGCTCGCTTCCGAAACGGTAATCGGCTATAAGCGCATCTGCCGCTTTAAAGAAATCAGGGCGCGCTACTTTAAGCTCGTTATAGAAAAAGCAAGATGCTTTGCAACAATTTCACGCTTCGAGGCGTATTAATCCCATTGCTTCCAGATTTCGGGGCAATAACCGACGGTTGCCTGCCTGCCGTTTCTCACTATCGGAGTTTTAAAAAGCTCGCCGTGCTCAAGCAGCTTTTCTTCAACGGCTTCATCGCTTGCGAGATACTTAATAAAATGCTTTTCGTATGCCTTTGATTTTTCATTGATGAGTGCTTCCATAGAGCCGACGGCAGCCTTTACGCTGTTGTATTCGCCCTTGCTCATATTCTTTTGAGTAAGGTCGATAAACTGAAACTTTATGCCGCGCTCTTTAAAATAGCGCTGAGCCTTTTTGGTATCAAAGCATTTATTGGTTCCGAAAATCTGTATATTCATAAAAAATCCTCCCGTAAAGGTTATAATATTATGGTAATCAATATTCCGCCGCAAGTCAATAGAGCAATCGAAATTCTTAACCGCCGCGGTCACAGCGCGTTTGTTGTGGGCGGCGCGGTTCGGGATATTCTTATGGGTGCGCCCGCTCACGATTGGGATATAGCCACAAGCTCGCCGCCCGAAGAAACTCTTGAAGCATTTTCGGATTTCAGAACGATTGAAACCGGGCTGAAACACGGCACGGTAACGGTTATTATTGACGGAATGAACCTTGAAATAACCACTTTTCGTATAGAGCGCGGATATTCCGACAACCGACACCCCGACAGCGTATACTTTTCACGCCGCATTGACGATGACCTTTCCCGCCGCGATTTCACGGTGAATGCAATAGCCTATTCCCCGCAGACGGGCTTTACAGACCCATTCGGCGGCAGAAAGGATATTGAGCAAGGAATAATCCGCTGTGTGGGAAATGCGGACAAGCGTTTTGGCGAGGACGCGCTGAGAATTCTGCGTGCACTCAGGTTTTCGTCAACTCTCGGGTTTGAAATTGCCTACGATACCGCCGAGAGCATTCACAAAAATTTTGCGCTTTTGGAACACATCTCAGCGGAAAGAATATTTTCGGAAATGTCAAAGCTGCTCTGCGGCAAAAACGCAGGCAAAATCCTGCGTGAATTTGACGATGTAATCTTCTTTATTATGCCCGAGCTTGCGCCGATGAAGAACTGCGCCCAAAACCATGAGCGGCATATTTACGATGTCTGGAATCACACCGCCGCCGCAGTCGAAAGCGTTTCCCCCGTTCCCGAGCTTCGGTTTGCAATGCTGCTGCACGATTCGGGAAAGCCGCAATGCAAAACCACCGATGAAAACGGGACAGACCATTTTTATTCCCACGGAAAAGTAAGCCGCGGTATCGCCTTTGACATTCTTACCCGGCTGAAATCCTCGGTCAGATTCAGGGACAAGGTGTGTGCTCTTGTTGAGTTTCATGACTTTGTGCCCGATAAAATAAGCAAAAAAACCTATAAAAAATACATTTCCGAGCTTGGGCTTGACACGGTAAAGGAACTTTTTGAGATAAGAAAAGCGGATATCTCCGCTCAAAATCCGAAATTTCTTGCCGAGGGCTTACTGTCAAACGAAGCAGGCGAAAAAATAATTGCCGAAATTGAAGAAAGCGAAGCCTGTTTAAAGCTCACCGACCTTGCAATCGGCGGAAGAGAGCTTGCCGCGCTCGGCTTTGAGCCGTCGCCCGAAATGGGCAGAGTTCTCAACACCCTGCTTGATGAGGTTATGGAAGAAAAACTTGAAAATACAAAGGACTCTTTAATTAACAGAGCCATGCAGCTTAAAAGCCGCTGAAAGGAGCCGCCATGGAAACGGTAAAAATTGAAAACGCGCAGGAATTTGACAGCTTCGTGCGCTCACATCCAAAAGGACACATGATGCAGACCTCTGCCTGGGGCAAGGTCAAAAAAGAATGGGAATGGAGAGGCTTTATCAGCCGCGATTCCGACGGAAAAATCAAAGGCGTATGCGGCGTTCTGCTTCGCCAGATACCCATGACGCCGTTTAAGATGATGTATGCGCCGCGCGGACCCGTATGCGACCTTGCGGACAAAGAAACCGTAACGGAGCTGCTGACTGCCGCGCGTGATTACGGAGTGAAAAACAAAGCCTATACTTTCAAAATCGACACCGACGCCCTTGCGTCAAACACCGATTACATCAATCTTTTAAAGGAACTCGGTTTCACCTTTAAGGAGCACGGCGCAGGGTTTGACACAATTCAGGCTCGCTATATTTTCCGCCTTGATGTCGGCGGAAAAACCGAGGACGAGGTAATGGCATCATTTCACCCAAAGACCCGTTACAACACCCGCCTTGCCGCGCGCAAGGGCGTAACCGTTGAAATAAAAGGAGCAGAAGCCTGTGAAGAATTCCACGATTTGATGCTCGTTACGGGTGAAAGAGACAATTTTGCCACTCGCGACGCGTCATATTTCCGCCGCATTATGGAAGCCTTCGGAGACGATGCACGGATTTACCTTGCCTATTATGACGGCAAGGCGATAGCGGGCGCGCTCGATGTTCTCTGCGGCGACAAGGTGTGGTATGTTTACGGCGCAAGCTCCAACGAATACCGCAATGTTATGCCGAACTATCTTGTTCAATGGGAAATGATAAGATGGGCGATAGAAAGCGGCTGCAAATATTATGATTTCCGCGGCGGATATCCCGATGAAAACAACCCGCTTCACGGCATTTTCAAATTCAAAAAGGGCTTTTGCAACGATTATATGGAGCTTATGGGCGAAGCTGATTTGATTATCAACAAGCTCGGCTTCAAAATGGTCGGAGCCGCTCAGAAGCTTGCAAAATCCACCCGCGGCATAAGAGCCAAAATAATCAACAGGAAATAATCAAGACATCTCCTCGGACAGAGTTTTTCTTTGCCCGCTCAAAAAAATCCTCCATAGAATTCAGGGCAGCGCCGTTATCAGCGCTGCCCTGAAGCTTTATTTTTTCTTTATCCTTGCCCAATATTCCTTTGCCGCCTGTTCCGTGCGGTTATCGCCGAAATCATAATATTTCTTGTTTTTCAGCGCATCGGGCAAATACTGCTGCTCTACCCAATGCCCCGGAAAATCGTGGGCGTATTTATAAAACTGACCCTTATTTGGGTTATCCTCGCCGTCATAGTGCATATTTTGAAGCTGACGGGGAACGGGTCCCGTTCTGCCTGCCGAAACATCAGCCATTGCGGAATTTATCGCATTATAAGCCGTGTTTGACTTGGGGCTGGTAGCAACGAGCACCACCGCGTCGGCAAGCGGAATTCTTGCCTCGGGCATTCCGAGCATCATTGCCGCGTCGACAGCCGACTTGACTATGGGAATAATCTGCGGATATGCAAGCCCCACATCCTCGCAGGCGCACACCATGAGCCGCCTGCACGCCGAGGGCATATCACCCGCTTCGAGCAGCCTTGCAAGATAATGCACCGCCGCGTCGGGGTCAGAGCCTCTCATTGATTTTTGGAATGCGGAAATAATATCATAATGCTCATCGCCGTCTTTATCATAGCGCATTGCGCTTTTCTGCGTTAAGGAACTCGCGTTTTCGAGCGTTATGAGCTTTTTGCCGTTTTCGGAATTTGCCGAGAGCACGCACAGCTCAACGCTGTTTACCGCTTTTCGCACATCGCCTGCGCTCGCCGTTGCAATGTGACGGAAAACTCCGTCCTCTATGTCATATTCCTCTCCCCTGTCATCAGCCATAAAGTCAAATGCACGCCTGACCGCTTTTTCGGTTTCTGACGGCTGCACGCTCTTGAATTCAAACACGGTTGAGCGGCTTAAAATGGCGCTGTAAACATAAAAATACGGATTTTCGGTGGTTGAGGCAATCAGCGTTATAGCTCCGTTTTCAATATATTCAAGCAGAGTTTGCTGCTGCTTTTTGTTGAAATACTGAATTTCGTCAAGATAGAGCAAAATGCCGTTTGGCGCGATAAATGTGTCAAGCTTTGCAACAACCTCTTTTATATCCGCCGTTCCTGCCGTTGTGCCGTTGAGCTTTACCAAGTGGCGGTCGGTCGTTTTTGCGATTATGCTTGCAAGCGTTGTTTTTCCAACGCCCGGAGGGCCGTAAAAAACCATATTCGGCAGCTCGCCCGATTCTATTATGTTTCTGAGCGGCTTGCCTTCGCCGAGCAAATGCGGCTGACCGATTATATCTTCAATTCTTTTGGGGCGGAGCCTGTCCGCAAGCGGTGCCGACACAGCAACCACACACCTTTCATTTTAAATTTAACCGAATTTATTATATCAAACACTTGCCTTTAATTCAAGCAAAAATACAAGATTGAAAAACGGGGTTGTCGGAATAAGATGAAGAAGCCGTTTTCTTCCGATGCCCGGCGTATGAGATACGCCAAATCGGAAAAAACGGCTAAAAAGAAACATAAATAATTTAATCTTAATTCCAAACAAAAAATTAAATGGCTTGTATCGGTTGAATTTCCAATACAAGCCATTCTTTTATATTAGTTTCTTTTGGTCTTCGCTTAGTGCGACAGCCCCGCGCAGCTTGTTTTATGATTAAGCTTTGCCTGCACAGCCGAGAACAGTTTCAATCTTATGCTCAACCATGCCCTGAATAGCGGTGCGGGCGGGAGCAAGATACTGTCTGGGGTCAAAGTGAGAGGGATTCTCAGCCATATACTTTCTGATGGCGGCAGTCATTGCGAGGCGCAGGTCAGAGTCAATATTAATCTTGCAGACAGCCATTGTTGCAGCCTGACGAAGCATTTCCTCGGGGATACCGATTGCACTTTCCATCTTTCCGCCGTACTGATTAATCTGCTCAACAAACTCGGGAATAACCGATGATGCGCCGTGAAGAACGATGGGGAATTCGGGAAGAATTTCGCCGACCTTCTCGAGAATGTCAAAGCGAAGCTGGGGCTTCTGACCGGGCTTAAATTTATAAGCGCCGTGGCTTGTGCCGATTGCTATTGCAAGAGAGTCAACGCCCGTTCTTGTAACGAAATCGTAAACCTGCTCGGGCTTTGTGTAGGATGCGTCCTCATCGGAAACATTAACGTCATCCTCAACACCTGCAAGCTGACCAAGCTCGCCCTCAACAACAACGCCGTGAGCGTGAGCATAGTCAACAACCTTTTTGGTTACTTCAACATTTTCTTCATAGGGGAGATGCGAGCCGTCAATCATAACGGAAGTAAAGCCGCCGTCAATGCAAGCCTTGCAGGTCTCAAAATCGGGGCCGTGGTCAAGGTGCAGAGCAATGGGAAGACCCGTTGTTTCAACAGCAGCCTCAACAAGCTTAACGAGATAAGTGTGGTTAGCATAAGCTCTTGCGCCCTTTGAAACCTGAAGGATAAGGGGAGCATTGAGCTTCTCGCCCGCCTGAACGATGCCCTGAATTATCTCCATGTTATTAACATTGAACGCACCTACGGCGTAGCCGCCCTTGTAAGCGTCCTCAAACATTTTCTTTGTTGTTACCAATGGCATTTTAATCACTCCTGATAAATTTTTATCTTATTACCGTAACTTTATACATTATATCAAATAATCGTGAAATGTCAACACAATTCAGCTCAAAAGGCTTGTTATCTGCCTGCCCAAGAGCGAAAATGTATTCATTACCGCAGCAATAAGCTTTTCAAAGAAATTATCGCATGTCTTATAAGGCTCGTCAACCTGAAGCTCAAGTCTTGCATTACCTTTTTTAACGCTGCCCTCATAAGTGTAAAGCTCGTTATCATAATTCTCAATATCGTCTTCATAGAGCGTGAACACTCTTATGCCGTAGGGACCCGGCTTTGCAAACTCGGCTCCGTATGTAAATCCAAGCTCAATTCCGTCCCAGACGCCCGTGTAACCCTCGGTATGCCAATGACCGAAATATGCGCCGAGAACATCGCCGCACTCTTTCCATGCCTTAAACTGCTCGCTCGTCTGCCCGGGAGCTATTGCTCCTGAGTGGAAACCGCTTGCAATATCCTGATTGAGCCTGTAACACTTTCCGTCCGAAATGCTTGCGCCCTCGTCCCAGAAATTACATTCCTCAAAAAGATTACCGATGTCGCTTGTGTTGATATGCTGAAAAACAAAGGAAGGCACAGGCTCGCCGCCGTTGGCTGCCTTTAAAGCGGCGCTCTCGTTTTTATACCATTCAATCTGCTCCCCGTTAACAGAGCTTCCGCGAGTATCCATTAACCAGAGATTGAATTTTGTTGAGCCGTCGGAGCCTTTGATTTCAAGGTTATAATCAATTCTGCCGTCCTCATCGGGGCTTTCGTCTCTGACAAGGCAGTTTTCATACTGCGAATAGAGTTTGAGCCAATCCTCATTTTTTACGCCGCTTCTGTAATCGTTATTACCCTGAGTAACGGCAAAAGGTATACCCGCTTCCTCAACCGCCGCAAAAACCGCGTCGCAAGCAGCTTTAACATTGGCGACAGTCTGATCATAATCATCAACCGTAACGCCTTCTCTGCCGTTTTCGTCATCAACGCCGAAATCGCCGACTCGGCTGTCCTCAACTATATCACCGGTAAAGACTATCAAATCCGGCTGAGTCTGCTCAATCGAAATCTTAATCAGATTGAGCATATCGTATGCGGGGTGATGATCGTCCTGCGTGTCGCTTATCTGGAGAATTTTAAACTTGCCGCTGTCAGAGAAGCGAAGCTCTCCGTTTTCCTCCGCTCCCGCCGTTATGCAAAGCGAAAGCAGCATTACAGCAGAAAGCAAAACACAAATCAATTTTTTCATTGCTCTTTTGCCTCCTTTTATTAATATTTATCCATGCTTTCAACATCAAGAACAAACACCGTAGCTCCGCCGACGGTTACTTCTTCTTCCAGACTGTCTTTCTGAATCCCCCTGCCGAGCGAACCTGTGGTCATTGCAACCTTGTTCCTTGTTCTTGAATGCTCCTGAATTATCTCCTTTGCTCTGCCTACTCGGTCATCCTCCGCGCCGATAAGCAGAGTTGTGTTGCCTATCATAAGGAAGCCGCCCGTTGTGGAAAGCTTGGTGACGCTGAAATTCTCACGCGTGAGGGTTGCGGAAACAACGGCGCTGTCATCATTATTGACGATTGCAAGAATAAGTTTCATATATATCAAATCCTTTCATTACATATCGGGCAGAATAAGCTTCTGACTGCGTTTATCAAGGGCATAAATATTGGGTATCTCATATCTGTTATCGTTGCTGTCTTTGATAAGAATTCTCTTATCGTAAAACATCTTCATTGACTGAATATGGTTGATTATTTCAAAAGTATAGAGGCCTTTGTCGGTTTCAACCGTCCACATCCAGATGCGATATTTCTCGCTGCGCTTTACAAGGCGGGTTATCTTGGGGATTCTGTAATATTCCTCAAGGCAGCCGAGCAAAAGCTCTCTCTGCTCGGGCTCCATATTATCAAGCTTGCGCAGAATAAACTGCTCCTCGCCGTTTTCATCAAGAAAGGTTATGTATTCCGTAAGTCCGCTGACGGGGAAGAGCCTGCGCGGCTCAAGATTATAGAGCTTTTCGCCCGTAAAAAATTCAACATCGCAGAAAATTTTATCCTTGACGGTGAGCCTGATTTCGCCGCCGTCTATAAAATGCCGTGCCATAACAAGCCCTCCTTATTCAAAGTTTTCGGCTGCCTTCTCGGCGGCAACCTGCTCACTCATCGACTGAATTTTTATCAGCTTGTAGTATTTGCCCTTAAGCGCCATAAGCTCGTCGGGCGAACCGAATTCAATGATGTTGCCCTTATCGACAACTATTATTTTGTTTGCCTTACGCAGAGTTGAAAGTCGGTGGGCAATCATAAGCGTTGTTCTGCCTCTTATCAGGCGGTCAATGGCGTCCTGAATAAGCTTTTCCGTTTCGGAGTCAACAGCCGAGGTTGCCTCGTCAAAAATGAGAACGCCGGGATTTTTAAGCACGGCTCTGGCGATTGAAAGCCTCTGCTTTTCGCCTCCCGAAAGACCCACGCCCCTTTCGCCGAGCATTGTGTCATATGCATCGGGCAGGCGGGAAATAAAGCCGTGAGCATTTGCAATATCGGCGGCGTTTATAACCTGCTCGGGGTGAGCGCCCGGCAGAGAATAGGCAATGTTATTAAAAATCGTGTCACGGAACATCATCGGCTCCTGCTGAACATAGCCTATCTGAGAGCGGTAGTATGACATATCTATATCTCTGATATTAACATCGTCAACCAGAATTTCGCCCTCGTAATCGTCATAAAAGCGCATAAGCAGATTAATGAGGGTGGATTTGCCCGAACCTGTTGTGCCGACTATGCCGACAACATCGCCGGGTTCAATGACAAAATTGATATCGTTGAGAACCTTTTTGGAGCGATCAAAAGAGAAATTGACATTTCTGAATTCAATCTTGCCCTTCATCTGTTCAAGCTTAACATCTTTTCCGAAATCGTGCTCAGGCTCGGCATTGATGATATCCATAACCTTTTCGGTGGAAGCAAGCGCATTCTGGTAAGAGTCGCTCAGGTTTGCAAAGAAGTTAACGGGGTTATAGAACATACTTGTGTATGAAATGAATGAAACAAGCACGCCGAGCGACAGCTTATCGGGGGTGTTGATAACCATATTGCCGCCGACAAACCAGATTATAACCGAGCCGCAGGTTATCAGGAATGTGATAACGGCAGGGAAAACAGCGGCAACACCCGCCGCCTTTTTATCTTCATTGAGCCAATCGTCAACCTGCCTGCCGAATTTCTTTATGGCTCTGTCTTCGCTTGAAAACGATTTAACAATTCTGATTGCGGGTATGGTGTCTGAAAGTATGCTTGAAATTGCAACGCCTCTGCGCCACAGGCGGCGGTACATAGGAGCAATTTTTCTGCCGAAATAGCGGCTGCAAAAAACAACAACGGGCACGGGAACAAGCGAAAGAAGAGTCAGCCGCCAGTTCATCGACATCATAATGACGATAATTCCGAGCATCATAAAGAGCTGAACAACCGCTTCCTGCGTTATTCTTAGCATAAACTGCTGAAGCACCGAGGTGTCGGAATTAACACGGTTGATAACCGAGCCTGTTGAGGTTTTGTCATAAAACTTCATCGGCAGATACTGCGCTTTTGCGTAAATCTCTTTTTTCAGGTCGGCAATAATGCCATCGCCCGCAATTCTGAGAAGATATGACCGCAGAGCGCCGATGCCGTATTGCAGGAAATAAACAAGGAGCAGAAACAGAATGATTATAACAAGCATTCTTTTATCTCTGTTCGGAATAATATTATCAACCATCAGGCTGGTAACATAAGGCGGAACGAGCGCGGCGGCAGTCGTTATTATCGAAAGCACAACGCAGAAAATCAGCCTGCCCATATAAGGCTTTATGTAATGCAGCATGGTGGATGCAATTTTGCCCTTGCCCTTGCAGTTAAGGCAGTCCGCATCGGGCGACGGCAGCTTTCTGCCGCATTTGGGGCAAAACGAGCGGAGATTTTTAAATGAGGTTTCAACAGCCGCAAATCGGCTTTCAACGCTCTCTCCCTCTTTTACTTTTGTAACAAAATCAGCCGCGGCGTCGCAGATATCCGCCATCGCAAAAGTGAAGCGCATAATATCGATTGACGAACCGCCCGCAGTTTTGACTTTGAGCACGGCGTTGCCGTACATTCTCTTTACCTTGATTGTATCAATGCTTGCAAAATCAAGGCTGAGAAATCCGCCGTCAAACTCCGAGCCGACGGCAACAAGCCTGTCAGAAGCAACATAAATGCCGCCCTCGCCGTAACAGCCGTCAACATCAAGGTCGCCGATAACCGCAAACAGCGGCGGTTCTTTGCCGTCAAATTGCTCTTGTGCAATCCGCGCGGTCTGCGCGCCCGCGGGCTTATTGATAAGCAGATTTTTAGGAATCATCCCGTTCCCCTCCCTTTTATATAAGGAATTTGACTGCATTATAGGGTGAAAACGGGAATATGTCAACAATAAAACGACAAATTTTTTTATTTTGTAAGAATGTCTAATTTCGCATTATTCATTTTGCTTTTTTGGTCATAATTACCACTCTTAAACTATCCTATGTACCCCCTTTTGGGGGGATAAAATCAATAGTTTTCCGCTTTGATTTCAAAGAAAGAACGCGGATGGCTGCAAACGGGGCATACCGTCGGCGCGTCTTTGGCGATATGCATATAACCGCAGTTTCTGCAAAGCCACACGGTTTCTCCGCTTCTTGAAAACACAATGCCCTGCTCAAGATTTTTGCTCAAAGCCTTAAAGCGTTCCTCATGGCTTTTTTCAATGGAGCCGACCATTTTAAAAAGCGCGGCTATCTGAGTAAAGCCCTCCTCGGTTGCCACTCGCTCAAATTCCTTATACATTTCCGTCCATTCGTAGTTTTCGCCCGCAGCCGCATCAAGCAGATTTGCGGCTGTTTCGGGAATCGAATCCGAATGGAGCTTTTTAAACCAAATCTCCGCGTGCTCCTTTTCATTGTCGGCGGTTTCCTGAAAAATATCGGCTATCTGCTCGTAGCCGTCTTTTTTGGCTTTATCTGCATAAAAAGTATATCTGTTTCGCGCCTGTGACTCCCCCGCAAAAGCCGCCATAAGATTTGCCTGTGTTCTGCTACCTTCAAAATCCATATAAATAAATGCCTCCTTTTGCCTTTATTCTCGGCATTGTGGAGGTGTTTTATTCATTGAGGCAAAAGTATCACAAACCAACGGATTTATAGATATATTTACTATAAATTTATTGATATTTTTATTGACAAATCGCCCGAAAATGAATATAATATATTTATGGACACCATACTATTATCGGAAGGAGAATCTATATGAATCAGTTATCTGTTATGGGTATGATGAAAACAATCGTTCCCATTACCCGTTTCAACAAGGGAGAAGCCAACAAAATTTTTGATGAAGTTGAAACAAGCGGAACAAAAATTGTTATGAAAAACAACAAGCCTGCCTGTGTTCTGCTCTCCCCCGCTCAATATGAATCACTTATGGAAATGCTCTCCGATTTTCTGCTTTACTCCGAAGCCGAAAAGCGAACCGCAAGCAATAAAGACGAAGAAAACATTTCGCACGAGGCTATGATGAAAGAGCTTGGAATTTCTCAGGAAAGCCTTGACGAAGTTGATGTTGAGATTGAATAACGGTGGCTGCTATGGAATGGAAGATTGAGTATATCAAAGAAGCTGCCCGTGATTTAAAAAGATTGGATCCCTACAACAGAAAGCTTGTTTTGAAAGCTATCG